>DXGO01000071.1 GCA_019113885.1 Candidatus Alistipes intestinipullorum
CGGGCATAAATGGTTGCGAATCCGTCTTTTTTCGTTCTTCCCTTTCGCATCAGGAAGAGAATCCTGAAACTCTCCTGTCTCATGGTTTTGTAAAATTTAGAGATTAACAAAACGCTGACAAGAAAAATCTATTGCGATGCAAAGCGCAGCAGTTCAGTGCATTATAAGCAGAAAAGGTGGCAGTTCACTCGCCCGGCTCCCGATTTGACCCCTTTGCCACCAAATTGCCACCCGAAGGTTTTTGGCGAAATACTTTTCGGTGGCGGAGGCCGGGACATTGATTGTTGCAATCAATTTATTTATATACAACCGTTTTGCTTTGTTCTGCATCCGGATTCCCACAAAAAAAGGAGCCTCGAAGAAGGCTCCTTTGTGCGGATAAAGGGACTCGAACCCCCACGCCGTAAGGCATCAGATCCTAAGTCTGACGTGGCTACCAATTACACCATATCCGCATCGTTTGGACAAAGGTAGGGAAAAATTCACAATTCGCAACCCGTGACGGCCCCGATCCGGCAATTTTTATTTACTTTTGTGGCAAAATGTTCCGTTTGCACTCTCGCGCATGCCACAGTCGATTACCCTCACCCTGAAGCCCGAGCAGGCCGCCGATGCGAAAACATACACCGCGCTGGCCGCACGCCGTATGGGCATCACCGAAAGCGACATTGCCCTGGTCCGCGTCGTCAAGCGCTCCATCGACGCCCGGCAACGCCAGGTGAAGGTTAACCTTACGCTCGAAATCTACGTCGACCGAGAGCCGCAGCCGGCTCCCGTGCATTTCGACTACCCGTCGGTTGCCGGACGCACTGAAGTCGTGATCGTCGGCTCGGGCCCCGCCGGGCTCTTCGCCGCCCTGCGGCTCATCGAGCTGGGGTTGCGTCCCGTCATTCTCGAGCGGGGACGCGACGTCTCGGCCCGCAAGCGCGACATCGCGCAGATCAACCGCAACGGAGCCGTCGACCCCGACTCGAACTACGCCTTCGGGGAGGGAGGCGCAGGAACGTTCTCCGACGGGAAGCTCTTCACCCGCAGCAAAAAACGCGGCGATTACAACAAAGCACTGCAGACACTGGTCTTCCATGGCGCGACCCCCGAGATACTCTTCGAGGCACATCCCCACATCGGGACCGACAAGCTGCCACGCATCATGCAGAATATCCGCCAGACGATTCTCGACGCCGGAGGGTTGTTCCGGTTCGAGAGCCGCGTGACGGATGTGATCCTCTCCGATGGCCGGATCAAGGGGGTGCGTTGCGGCGACGAGGCGATCGAGGGGGCGGCCGTCATCCTCGCCACGGGACACTCCGCCCGCGACATCTACGAACTGCTTCACCGCCGGGGTATCCGCCTCGAAGCAAAGCCCTTCGCCATGGGCGTGCGCATCGAGCACCCGCAGGCGCTGATCGACTCGATCCAGTACCATTGCGAAATGCGCGGCGAGTACCTTCCGGCAGCCTCCTATTCACTTGTCAGCCAAGAGGATAATCGCGGAGTCTACTCATTCTGCATGTGTCCGGGCGGATTCATCGTCCCGGCCATGACCGATGCCGTGCAATCCGTGGTCAACGGCATGTCGCCCAGCGGCCGCACGTCGCCCTTCGCCAACTCCGGACTGGTCACCGAGGTCCGGCTGTCGGATTTCGAGCACCTGCGCGGCGAGTGGGGCGAGTTGGCGGGGCTGAAATTCCAGCAGGAGTTCGAAGAACTGGCCCGCCGCGAGGGCGGAGAGCACCAGATCGCCCCGGCCCAACGTGTCGCGGATTTCGTATCCGGACGGGCCAGCGCGACATTGCCCCGCACCTCCTACATCCCAGGCATCACCCCCTCGCGGCTCGACCGCTGGATGCCCCCGTTCATCGCCCAGGGCCTGCGAATGGGGCTCACAACCTTCGGACGCCGCATGCGGGGATTCGTCACCAACGAAGCGGTAGTCGTGGGCGTGGAGTCACGCACCTCGACGCCCGTGCGCATTCCGCGCGATCCGGAGACACTGATGCACCCCGAAACCGAGGGGCTCTTCCCGGCAGGCGAAGGGGCCGGATACGCCGGAGGAATCATCTCGGCGGCACTCGACGGCGAACGCATCGCCGAAGCCGTCCGCAGCTATGTCAAATAACAGCACAATGGATACGACCAGCACCCCCACCATGTCACCATCCGCCCCTGCGGTATCGATCGTCATTCCGGTCTACAACCTGGAACCGTACCTCGCACCCTGCCTCGATTCGGTCCGCAGGCAGACGTTCCGCGATTTCGAGGCGATCGTCGTGGATGACGGATCGACCGACGGATCGCTCGCCGAAATCCGGCGGCTGACGGCCGGAGACGACCGCTTCGTCGTGGTTCCGACCGAGAATCAGGGGGTTGCCCGGGCGCGTGAAACAGCCCTTGCAAAGGCCCGGGGCCGTTATGTCTGCTTCCTCGACGGAGACGACCTCTTCGAACCGGAGATGCTCCAACGGCTCGTCGACGAGATCGAATCGTCCCGTTGCGACATCGTCTGCTGCGACTACAAGCGGATCAGCGCCTCGTACGAGGCTCCCGTCCGTTCGAACCGCACGGGCGAAATGTCCGGGCTGGAGTTTCTCGAAGCCATGCTCTGCCATGCCATACCGGTAACAATATGGGGAAAAATTTATCGGCGCGAGCTATTTGATGCCGATCTGCGTCATTATCCGCTACGTTTGGGACAGGATGTGATGATTAACATCCAGATCGCATGTCGGCAGCCCCGGGTACGTTTCATTGATTATGTTGGTTACGGCTACGTACAACGGGCAGGATCATCGAATCACCGCGGTTTTGATATCGACTATTGTCGTACATATGCAACAGTACTCGATGAAGTGCTGTATCGTCATAAAGATACGCTCGGCGAACGAATTGAGTTTCTCTCTCTGCTCAACGCACTGCGCTGGTATTCGGTTTATTTAGGGAAAAGCCACCACCGCTGGGTAGGGAATACGGAATATGTACGGGAACTGCGTGCGCGCATCGCAAATCACCGCAGTGAACTGCAAGCCTATGGCATGCGGGATCGGATGTGGATGGTCTCCTTGGATCGTTATCGGTTGTTACGCCCCATAGGTACGGTATGGGCTACTATGTTGCGCTGGCGGACGAGTCTTTGTCGACGACTGGCGCGTTGATTAAAACAAAGTGCTATGAAAAGATACCTGATGTTCGTATCGTTGCCGTACGCCTACCCGATCATGCGGCCCCTGCAGCGGGAGATCCGACGCCGCGGAGACGAGGCGGCATGGTTCATCGAGGAGGGCTGCCCCGACAGGCTGGAACCCGGCGAGCGGAGGCTCACAAGCATCGCCGAGGTCGAGGAGTATGCGCCGCTGGCGGTCTTCGCCCCGGGAAACCACATCCCCGACTTTTTCCCGGGCGTGAAGGTGCAGCTCTTCCACGGCTACCCCATCAACAAGCGCAACGACCGCCACGACGACCACTTCACCATACGGGGGTGGTTCGACATCTACTGTACGCAGGGACCGTCGAGCACCCTCCCGTTCCGCAGGCAGGAACAGCGCTACGGCTCTTTCCGCGTCTACGAGACCGGCTGGACGAAGGCCGACGACTACTTCTCGCCCCAGATGCAGCAACCGCCCCAGAACGCCCGTCCCGTGATACTCTACTCGACGACCTTCACCCGGTCGCTCACGTCGACGCCCTACCTGGCCGACGAGATCGAACGTCTGGCGGCACAGCGCAACTGGGACTGGATATTCATGTTCCACCCCAAGTTGAACGACCCGGAAATTCTCAACCGCTACGCCCGGATTGCCGCAGCACACGACAACGTGACGTTTCTGGGACCGACATTCGACTTCGATGCGTTGCGGCGCGCCGACGTGATGTTGTGCGACAGTTCGTCGATCATCCTGGAGTTCATGTTTCTGAGGCGCCCCGTCGTGACCTTCCGCAACTCCCATCCGGGGCCCTATCTGCTCGATATAGGCCGTCCGGAGGAGCTCGGCCCGGCCCTCGAACGGGCCCTGTCACGCCCCGAAGAGCTCATGCGCGCCATCGACACCTACACGGCGGAGCATGAACCGCACCGCGACGGACGCTGCTCGGCCCGCGTGCTGGACGCCGTCGACGACTTCCTGACCCGGGGCCGTATCGGGTTGAAACGGCACCCGCTAAACCTGGTCCGCAAGATCAAGCTCCGCCGCAAAATGGGCTACCCGCCCTTCAAAAGGCTCTTCTGAGCGAATCGGAGTCCGACCGGGATGTCATAAGGTTCGCAGCATCATCCCGGTATTCCCGGGCGGTCGAAGCAACTGCAGACAAGCTGCAAAGCGCACGATCCCTCACCTAAAGAGCCTCGGCGTACGGTTTTATCGCAAACTAATAGTCCTACAAACAACTTTTACACCTTCGCAAAACACTGATGAACAAGTGCTTTTTGTATACTTATTAAATTTTCTAAAAAAAATTTGAAATTTTTTTAGTAAAAGCTTGCACAGTTCGATTCCAAAGCTTATCTTTGCAGTGAAGTTTTAAGGTTCATTTAGGTTAGTAGTTTTAGGTTGGTGAGGAAACTGTGGACGAGGAGCTTTGCTCCGACTCCGGGTTTCCTTTTTTTGTACCCATACGGCAGCACAAGTCCGTTTCACCCCGATTCCGCTCCGAAGACTCTCCTGCATCAACCTTCCCCGGGAACCGCCGGACATCTTCGGCTCCCCTCCTCCGGCAATACCGAAAAAACAACGCACACCCGCAAAAACCGGTCGGAACGCCCCCTGTCATCACCGGCGGTGAAATTCTTCCCTTCCGAAACGTGTCCGAACTACAATAGCCATCATCAAATTGATTTACAACGTATTGCGTCAATATTCAGACTCTTTCCCGAAAACTGGACTAAGGAGCAATGTTACCAAATTGTTAAATATATTTAAAATATTCATAAAATATTTGCGTAAATCAATTTAGCCCCTTATCTTTGCAGCGAAGTTTTAAGGTTCATTTAGGTTAGTAGTTTTAGGTTGGTTGAGGGAATCGGCAGGTTGCAACGGAGACACTCCGTTGCTAAGACCTCGAGGACGGTGCTCGTCCCAGGTCGAATACCTCCGATCAATCCTCATTTGGAGGGGGTGGTTCCCCGCCAAAGAAAAAAGGTCACAGTCGTGAGACTCTGACCTTTTTTTCTTTTCCATACACCCACCGCAGGGCTAGACGCCCCACCCCGGCCCTCCTTCGAGGATCACTGCGCAGCAAACCGCGCATCGAGTTCCGCCCACGTGAACGTCACCTCGACGCTGCCCAAAGCATAACACCCGATCTCATAGGGATTATAGAAGAATGCAATGCCCTCGGGCGTAATGCGGAAATTCTCTGTCGGACAGATGTACTCCGGGAAAAATCCCCGGTCGGACAGATCCTCGTCACTGACGGCGTCGTAAGTTTCGGCAATTTTCTCGCGGATGGCCCGATCGAGAATCTCCAGTTGCCGCGCATCGAACAGGTCGGCCAACGAAAGTTCGAAGCCGTCAGCCAACGAATAGATATGGTACTGGGTCGAATACATGCCGTGAGCTCCCCCCGTGTAACTTGAACGCGTGATGGCGTAGCAGAGGAGAGAATCGACTACATTGCCTTCAGATTCGACGGAAATCTCCCCTTCCCAGGCCGGACGCCCGGTCCCGACGTCAGGGCCCGAAGCTCCGGGCGGCATGGCATACTGCTCGGCAATCTGAGCGATCGCGGCCTCGGCAGCCTCGGCAGCCGTACCTTCAAACGCCTCGAGGTCGTAGAAGTAGCCGATGTTGGCGCGCTCGATCGTTTCGAGCGCGGGATGCCCCGCGGCATTGCCGATCGAGGCGAAACGATACTCGATACGGCAGTCGAATCCCTCTCCGTGGAGCAGAGAATCGACGCTTTGGATCGCGAACCCGGGTTGAACGGGACGTTTCGTACAGGCGACGCATGCCGCCAGGGCGAACAGTGCAAAAAGAGGAGACAGTCGGATTTTCATACCAAAGAGAAAACGTTGTGTGCCTAAAGATAGGCAATAAAAGCGACGTCGGGGCAGAAAAAGAAAAAAATTTACAGTTTTGGCCCGAAAATTTTGGAGATTAAAAAGAAGACACTATCTTTGCACCACCAAACCAAAGCGGTGGATTCATCTAAGGGTTAGGATACATGCCTCTCACGCATGACATAGGGGTTCGAATCCCCTATCCACTACGAACAGAAACGGTCCCGTCGAGACGACGGGACCGTTTCTGTCTTTCCGGTGCATGCCAACGCTTGGAAGGGCTACGGGATAAGCCCTGGAAAAGTGCATCGGCCGCTCCGAATGGAGCGACCGATGCGGCATCAAATAGGTTAAAGGTTGGTGGGTGTTTCTACTTTTCGAATTTTCCCTTGAACTTGTCGAGCTGGCGCTTCAGCGCGTCAATCGCCTCATCGACCGACTCCTCGAAAGCCCTCGACTGGTGGCATGCCACCAAATCCTCTCCAGGCATGTGCAAGGTAATTGTTGCTATCTTGTTTCCTTTTTCGTGGTCCTTATCGAGTTTGAGGATGACCTCCGCGCCAGTCGAGCGATCGGCAAAGCGGTCCAACTTCGCCATCTTGGCATTCACGAAATCGACGAGTTTTTTGTCGGCGTCGAATTTCACGGACTGAATCTGTACGTTCATAGCCTTACGGTTTATAAAGTTAATCACTTGCCCTCCTTTTCACGAGGATGGGCCTTTGCGTAAACCTCCCGGAGCCGCGCGATGCTGTTGTGCGTATACACCTGGGTCGCCTGCAGCGAAGCGTGTCCGAGAAGCTCCTGTATCTCGCGCATATCGGCACCGCCGTTCAACAGATGCGTGGCAAAAGTGTGTCGCAACACGTGGGGACTCTTCTTCCCCTGAACCCCGCTCTGTTCGAGTTCCCCGCGCACGACACGATAGACGGTCATCCGGGATATGCGTTTGCCTTTATGAGTTAAAAATAGTGCTTTTTCCGAAGAATTGCAAATATTTTGCCCTTCAATTAACGTCAGGTAGTGCAAAATTTTCTCGCGTAGAAACTCCAGCACCGGCACGAGGCGCTCCTTGTCGCCCTTACCGCGGACACGCAGGGAAGTGAAGTCGTCGGAGAAGTCGCCGCGGTCGATGTCCACCAGTTCGGCGAGCCGCAGCCCGCAGGCATAGAACATCAATACGATCAACGAATTGCGCTCGGTGACAAAGCCCTCCGAATCGTAGCGGCATTCGCTCACGATGCCGCTCATGCGGCTCTCGGGGACAAAGGCCGGCAATCGCCGCGAAGTCCGCAACGAGGGGACCGATTTCGCGACATTGCGGTCGACAGCCCCCGTGCGATGGAGCCAGCGGAAAAACGAGCGGAGCGACGAGACCTCGCGGTTGATCGACGCCGCGCTCAGTCGCCCCTGTTCCGAACGATGGACGATCCACTCGCGAATATCCTCGGAGGTGACCCGCCGGGGGTCGAACGCCGCATCATCGACCCCGAGCCATGCCAGGAACGCCTCCACGTCGCGCCGGTAGTTGCGCACCGTAAGGGGCGAATAACGCCGTTCGGCCTCGAGGTATCGGATGAATTTGTCAAGCATATGAGCAAAGATACGCAAAAACCGTTACCTTTGTTCCACACAACCCGTCCGACACAATATTTAATATATCATAGTCGATCCGAACATGAAACAAAGCTGGAAACCCGGAACGGTGCTCTATCCGCTGCCGGCCGTACTGGTAAGTTGCGGCGCCTCGTCCGAAGAGTACAACCTGCTGACCGTGGCCTGGACCGGTACGGTCTGCTCCGATCCCCCCATGTGTTACATTTCGGTACGCCCCGAACGGCATTCCTACCCGATCATCCGCCGCACGGGCGCGTTCGTTATCAATCTCACCACCCGTGCGCTGGCCCGCGCGACCGACTGGTGCGGCGTCCGCTCAGGCCGCGACTACGACAAATTCCACGAAATGGGCCTTACGCCCGTCGCCTCGGAGCGGGTCGAAGCACCGATCGTTGCCGAAGCCCCAGTCAACATCGAATGCCGCGTACGGCAGGTGCTCCCGCTGGGCACCCACGACATGTTTTTGGCCGAAGTGGTCGGCGTGCAGGCCGACGAAGCCTACATCGACCCGACAACGGGGCGTTTCTGCCTCGAACGGGCCGAGCCGATCGTCTACTCGCACGGCGAATACTTCGCCCTCGGCGAGGCCCTCGGGCATTTCGGATGGTCGGTGCGCAAGAAAAAAGCGCCCAAACGATAAACCCGTCACCCGCAACCTGCGTCCGGCCGGGAGGTACAAAAATCGAGGCTTCTTTCGACGGCGGGACGGAAATCTCAAAAATATTGATTACCTTCGTAACCGGATGGGAATTCGGCCCGTTACGCTGCCGGAAACCCACCGCCTACAACGTTCGAACCGATGAAACACCTTTTGCTCGGAGCGGCGATGCTTTTTCTGACCGGAGCCGCCGCCCAGGACTTCAGAATTACGCACGGGCCCTACCTGTGCGACATGACCGACGACGGCGTGACGGTCGTCTGGACGACCAGCGCCCCGGCGCTGTCGTGGATCGAGGCAGCCCCTGCCGACGGCCGAAGTTTCTACGCCGAGGAGCACCCGCGTCACTATGAAACCGTCGCAGGGCGCCGACAGGCCCACAAAACCCTGCACACCGTGCGTCTCGAAGGGTTGAAGCCCGGAACGGACTACTGTTACCGCATCTTCTCACAGGAGGTGCGTGAATGGTCCCACAATGATAAGGTCTCCTACGGCGCTGTGGCCGCAAGCGACGTTTACGGGAGGGAACCCTACACGTTCCGGACCTTCCCGGCCGAAGGATCACGCTGCGACTTCATCGTGCTGAACGATATCCACGGACGCGACGCCTACATGACCGACCTGTGCAAGGGCCTTGACTTCCGCGAGCTGGGGTTCGTGGCCTTCAACGGCGACATGGCGAGCAGCATCGAAAGCGAGCAGCAACTCTTCGACGACTTCCTCGACGCCTCGGTGGAACTCTTCGCCACCGAAACCCCGATTCTCTACAACCGCGGCAACCATGAAACGCGCGGCGTCTATGCCGACCGCCTCGGGAGCTATTTCCCGACGGGCTCGGGAAACTTCTATACGTTACGACGTTACGGAGACATCTGCCTCCTGACGCTCGACTGCGGCGAGGACAAGCCCGACAACGATATTGAATACTGCGGACTGGCCGATTACGACGCCTACCGCGCCGAAGAGTGCGAATGGCTGAAGCAGGCCGTGGAGTCGGAGGCGTTTCTCGGCGCCTCGACCCGGATCGTGCTGCTCCACGTGCCTCCCACACTCGGGACCTGGCACGGCAACCTTCAGCTGAAAGAGCTCTTTCTGCCGGTGCTCAACGAAGCCGGTATCGACCTGATGCTCTGCGGACACGAACACAGCTATGCCTACCTGCCGGCCGGGGAGGGCGGTGCGGAGTTCCCGATCCTGGTCAACGACAACCGCAGCTACGTGCGGTGCACGGTCTCGGCGGAGAAGATCACCCTGCAGGTGATCGGTCCCGAAGGAGCCGTCTCCCACACCCACGAAATCGAGCCCAAACACAACCTCTAAAGACCATAAACCACAATGAACATGAAGAAATTGATCCTGATGCTTTGCGCCTTTGCGCTCGGCGGAACGGCCATCGGTGCCGGAGCTGAAATCAACATCGTCCCGAAACCCCTCGCGGTGACTCCCCGACAGGGGGAATTCCGCCTGACACCCCAGAGCGGGATCGCCGTCGGCAAGGATGCCGAACTGCATCGTGCCGCCGAACTCTTCGCCGAGCAGGTAGCCCCGGTTCTCGGCGGCGAGCTGAAGGCAGGCGCGCAGGGAGCCGTCACCGTGTCGGTAGACCCGTCGCTCGGGGCCGAAGCCTATACGCTCGACGTAACGCCCGAAGGGATCGCCATCCGCGGAGGCTCGGCCCAGGGCGCCTTCTACGGCCTGCAGAGCCTGCGCCAGCTGGTCATCGACGGCAAGGGTACGATCCCGGCCGTGTCGATCGAGGACAAGCCCTACTTCGAATACCGCGGCGGCATGCTCGATCCCTGCCGCCATTTCTGGACGGTCAACGAGATCAAGGAGTACATCGACATCCTGGCCATGCACAAGATGAACCGCTTCCACTGGCACCTGACCGAGGACCAGGGTTGGCGCATCGAGATCAAGCGGTACCCCGAACTGACGCGCGTGGGCTCGATCCGCAAGGAGACCCTCGTGGGCCAGTACATGCACTCGAACGAATACGACAAGACCCCCTACGGCGGGTACTATACCCAGAAGGAGATCCGCGAGATCGTGAAGTACGCCGCCGAGCGCTTCGTGACGGTCATCCCGGAGATCGAACTGCCCGGGCATGCCGTGGCGGCGCTGGCCTCCTACCCGTGGCTCGGATGCAAGGGCGAGGGGTACGAGGTGCGCACGACCTGGGGCATCAGCACCGAGGTCTACTGCCCCGGCAAGGAGAGCACCTTCGAATTCCTGCAGAACGTCCTGGCGGAGGTGATCGAACTCTTCCCGTCGAAGTACATCCATATCGGAGGTGACGAATGCCCGAAGGAGAGTTGGAAGGAGTGCCCGCTGTGCCAGAAACGCATCAAGGACGAGGGGCTGAAGGATGAATACGAGCTGCAGAGCTATACGGTGCACCGCATCGAGAAGTGGCTTCGCGAACACGGCCGCGAAATCATCGGCTGGGACGAAATCCTCGAGGGCGGCATTTCGAAGACGGCAACCATCATGTCGTGGCGCGGTTCGCAGGGCGGCATCGCTGCAGCCAAGGCCGGGAACCATGTCATCATGACCCCCAACACCCACTGCTACCTGGACTACTACCAGACCAATACGCCGGTTTACGAACCGCAGGGCATCGGAGGTTTCCTGCCCATGAGCCGCGTCTACCAGCTCGACCCCTACGACCAGCTGAACGACGAGGAGCGGAGCTATATCCTGGGGGTACAGGCGAACCTCTGGACGGAGTACATCGCCACCTTCACCCATGTGAAGCACATGCTGTTGCCGCGCCTTGCAGCCGTTGCCGAGGTGGGATGGGCCTACGACCGCAAGGATTTCGAGGACTTCCGCCACCGCATGACGAGCCTGCGCAAGACCTACGACGCCGCAGGGCTCAACTACGCCACCTACTTCTTCGACGGACTTGACGAGGTGAAGAAGGAGAAGTAGTCACCGCGGGAGTGCCGCGAACAAAAAGACAAAGCGCATGTGCGGTGAAATGGTACCGCGCATGCGCTTTTGTTTAACCGACGGCTATTGCCGGTTGATACCGATCGAGGGGTGGAACAGCCCGGACAGCCCGTGCCGCCGTACCCTCGCCCGCCAAGGCAGTCATAGCGTCAGCGGACATTGACCTGCCGTTACCGGGTCAATACGATCAATATTCAACAGCCACGACATTGGAGGCCGGGCTCTCCATGTCAGACGGATTAACGGCCTTGATGCAATAGTAGTAGGTTCCTTTTAACGGTTTCCCGTCCCGGTCGAATCCATTGGCTTTGAAAGAGGTCGTCTGCCCCCCTACGAAGGTCAAGAACGAAACCGTGCTGGCATCGAAATCGGAGGACCGGCTGCGATAGATTCGATAGATATCCGCATCGGGCACGGCTTCCCACTTGATACGGTTGCCTGCGGCTACCTGGATCGTGGGAGCAGCCACCTCCGTTTCATCGTTCAGGTTCTGGATCATGACCGTGTGAGGCCGCAGTTTGCCCTCCACCGGGAAGCAGGCGCTGTTCTTCGAATCACTGGCCTCCAGGTAGTATTCGATGCCGGGGCTCTGCAACTCCTCGGCAGAGACGGTAATCCCGAATACGGACCGGGACTTATGTTCACACGGGACTGCCGTCCACTTCTTCCCGCCGATCACACGGTAGTACAATGTGACAGACAAATCATCCGACATCCGGTTGTCAACGATCGCGCACTTGACATGCAGATCGCGTCCTTTAAAAACAGACGTAACAGGTGAAGTCACAATGATGGTGGGCGGTACACTGTCGGCATCCCCGGCCAGGCAGGAGTACGGGATTCCCGGGACACTCTTATTCCCGTCCGAGTCAATCACATAGACGGAATAGGAGGCCTTCCCGTCGAAATTGTCCTTATAGGAGAGGACATCGACCGGCAACGTGGCCAACTCTTCGCCATTCCTGCATACTACGAAGTATTCCGCACCGGGCTCCTCATTCTTCCACGTTACGACAGCACCATCGCGCGTCCCCTGGGCCACGATGTGGGACGGAGCCTTGACGCGCTGGAATTTAGCGAGCTGTTTAACCTTCTCGACGTAGTTCTGCTGAATGAACCGGTTTTGGATGCTCATGATATTCCCGAAGGAGGAGATATCGTCAATCCGCGACAGGAAACTGTGCACCCAGTCATCCATCAGTCCGGGCAGTTTGTCCCAGGTATAGTTCTCAAACTCGGAGTTCAGCAGGATATGGTCCCTGGTTCCTTCGAGACGCGCACGCAGATAGGAGAGGCGCAATCGGGCCCCCGCATCGTCAATCTTCCGGTAACAGCTGTCGATTACAGCCAGCTGGTTCTCTGCCTGCTCCCGGGCGTTGGCCACCTTGTTGAAGGTATAGAACTTGACATACAACGTATGGACATCCTGCTTGACGGGGCTGATCGGCACGGTAAAGGTCTGCCACGACTGCCATCCCCCGGTGTTGTTGACCTTGAAAGATGCGATTACAGGCCCGTCCACCGTATTGGACGACACCTCAACCAGTCCTCCGTTGGACGCCGCGGCCGCCCTTATGGCCATATGCGTCACCTCCTTATTCAAGGATACGGACTCATACTTCAGCCAGTTGCCGTCCGTAATGTAACCCACACATTCGCCGCCTTCGTCACAAGGCGCATTCTTGGTCCCGTTTTTCTCCCGATAATCCACGGCGGAGATTTTCCGGATCGTTTTATCATTCCCGACCAGCTCGATGGAACTGATATTTATCAGAGGATAGGTAGTCGCCGCCTGCTCGAATTTCGGGGTTGCCTGGCACTCGGCAAAATCGGTGGCAAAGGGTTCGTTCTGGTTGATGATGGAGGTGATGGGCTCCGCAACCTTCTCGCCATAATTATTCCGGGCATAATCGTTATACACCTGATAGGAGGTCTGCAACCGTTCCGCATCATACCACGGGGCCTTGCTGATATACCACATTTTGGGCGAGACCGCATCCGTGAGCCGCCAGGTCAGGGCATAGAAGCCCTTCATGTTGCCGGCCGCATTCCGGTATGCATCGATCGTTTCCGACAGGTTGATGTTATACGGATAATAGTACTGCGAGCTGCTCCAGTCCCGCTCCAGCCAGGGACATCCCCAATACTCGCGATCTCCGTAGATGCTGCCCGACTCGAACTCCGCCGAATAGTAGGAGATGGGGGCGCAAATCACATCCTCGGGCAGTTTGGCGACGGATTCCGCAGTCATGCCCCAGCCCGACACGGCGATACGCGTCGCAGGGGACAGCGCCTTCATCTTGGTATAAAAACCGTCGAAAACCCGCTGCCACTTGGCATAAAAGACGGAGTCCTTGCTTCCTTCCGACTGGAAACACAGCAGGTAATCCAGGTCGGGATACCAGTCGGCCAGCTGCTTCACCTGGGCCGTTATGACCCCATCGTCATCCGCCTCGACCCGGTACTCGGGGAGCAGCACGTCGATATCGAGGCCCAGACCGATCTTGACACCCCGTTTGTGGGCATACGCGATCACCTTTCTGAATGAAACCTGCCCTTTCTCCTTGATCTGGCTATTCGTCAAGGTTTCGTTGTGCAGGCCATAGTCGGCCCCGAAGTCGTAGTCGTCATAAATCTCGGAGGCGCCGAACCGGTATTCGTTGATGTCCCAGCCCGGGCACAGCCACCCGTGCCCGGTCTTGACGGTAGGCATCCAGCCCCTGGACAGATACTGGTTGTACTCGAAATTGTGGAACAGCTCATTATGGCCGCAGAAACCGTTGTAGTTGTGGATCATAATGAAGTTCATGCGCATCTTTGCCGACTGGTCTATGATATATTTCCAGTCATCCCAGGAGTAGATGGTCGCGGACTGCGGGAAGTTGGTCCAGGGCAGGAATCCCCGGATGCGCATCGAGGGGGTACGCACGTCGTTGATGACGGGGAGTGCCCCCTTGAGCCGCTTTTGCGGGAATATGTCTCCGCTCATGTAATAGCGCACGCCCAGATGATCCTCAAAGAGGCCGTACACGCCGTAGAGCATGCCATCGGAATCCGCACCGGCGATCAACAGGACCGGACGCCCGTGCAGTTTGACCGTCTGGATCAGGTATCCCTGGCTGCCCGGCAGCTCCTCAACGGACAACACCCCCTGCTCTTTCCACTGCCGGAGCAGCGGGTTGTCCAGGGTTCCGATCACAAACCGGGTATCTGCGGAGATTTCGTTCTGCTTCGCTATCGTCAGGAGCTCGCCGGAGAGCTGGTAGTAGTACCGCTGCAGCTCCAACGAGGCGTAATCCTCGATTGCACTTGTGTTTGCGGTATTGCCCAGTTGCACGATCTGAGCCTGAGCCGAGATACAGGCGATGAGTGCGAGGGATAAAGCCAAAATTGCTCTTCTCATAAGATATTATTTTTTTATTTTCCCTTCCAGATAGAACTTCAGGTCATTATACTCCCGCCACAGGCGTTGATTCAAGGAGCTTAGGACGCCCAGTTCTCCACGCGAATTTACTCTCTGCACATAGGTCCGGAACATCTCCTCCACGGGAGCAGACAGCAACAGATCGTAACTTTTTTGATATTCCTGATCCGTAAATGCGGCTCCGGATTCACACGCCTGCTTTTTCATCGTCCAGGCAGGCTCCATCGCCCGGTTTACCCGGTCCAGTAAAAGCTCGAAACGGAACATGGCGATGAACCGTTGCAGATTTTCCGACTTCGCGCCGTGAACCGAGTTCAGACAGGAAGAGGCTTTTGCTACGATCTCTTCCCGCAATTTGATATTGGCGTCATCCAGCCGGCCCCACTCCGGGGTAAAGGCATAGAATTCCGGCGACGGAACATTCCATTGGATCTGCTCCACATCCATCCGGACGAGCAGGGGGGCCACAGCCTTAGCCGCTTTTGCACCGAACTCCTCCGTCAGGTATTTCTCGTAGAGCTGGGCGACGGACGCATCCTCAAACCGGTTGGACGCGAAGTATGCGAACGTCTTGAAGTTGAAACGAGGCTCTTCCGTCCGCCAGTGAATCGCCACTACCCCATCGAGATTCTGTTCGGCCGCCAGTTTTACATGGTCGCGCATCATGTTTACGCGGGGCTGGAAATGCCAGAGCTGATGGTCGCCCTCCAGCCAGGGAACCGCCCACACCTTCCGGTGCTTGGCAATGTCGGCCAGAAAGTCCGGCTGGGGTGTTTTGCCCAGGTCCGGGTTCAGGCAGCTGAAGATCACATCATCCGGAAGAGCCCGGTCGAGGCCCTTCAGCAACGACGGCAACTGGTTGCCGCCGCCCCAGCCTCCGAGGATAATCCGGGCCTTGGAGCCCTTCGATTTCAGGTGGTCACAGGTCATCTTCATGTATTCCAAAGCCCAGACCCCGACGAACTTGGCCGATTGGTCCACAGCCTCCGAGAAATAATGCTGGTTTTGATCGAACACCTTTCGGAAAGCCGGGTCCTGCAGGGCCTTCTCCATGTTGACACCCATAAAGGAGTGTTCATTCAACCACATCCAGATATAGTCAATATCCGGATAGGTCTCCAGGACATTATCAAGTGCGGCATAGTGTATCTCCCGAGCATATTGTTTCGAAGGGTTGGGAACCATATTCGACTCTCCCGGCCAGTAAAAGCAGTCCCCGGCGACATTCAGCGAGAAGTACTCCGGGGGGATCACACCGAATTCAAATCCCATCGCCATGCTTATCCCCCGGTCGTGAGCCATTTTCAGGACCTGCTGCATCAATGCCTGGGCCTTCTCATAATGCTCCTGCGTCGAGGTGGAGGTTACGGAGACGTCGCTGCCGAACGCCTTTGCCCCTTCGGGCAATGAAAATACCGCATCGGTGCCAAAAGCATACTCCTTTACCTCCATGGGCAAATATCCCCACCGCGCAGTCAGGGAGTTGTCAAAACAGGCTTGAGGGAGGATATGCTTGTATTCGATCTTAACCATCGGTTCCACATACGTTGCATACCGTTCTCCCCCACCGGTGTAGTTGTGGAATCCGATAAAATTGATATTTTCCTCTTTACAGCGGTCCAGGTATTTTTCGTAATCATCGAGGTTCCAGCTCGTCGGCCCGGACAGGAAGTTATGCCACGGAAGAACGCCCCGGATATTGAACGCACTCTGCGAATAGGCACTCCCACAACACAGCAGTAAAACTGCAGATAGCGATAGAATCTGTTTTCTCATCATTCTTTTATAAAAAAGAGAGAGGTATGATCATATACCCATGCCTCTCTCTTGTTAAAATTCATCTTAACGGCCTCAATCCTTAGGCACTATGCGGAAATTATCGAAGCAGATGTCCGTATCTTCGGCATAACTGTTACCCAGAATTTGAAGAGTTCCATCAGCAGGAAC
Source organism: Candidatus Alistipes intestinipullorum (assembly GCA_019113885.1). Classification (GTDB taxonomy): domain Bacteria; phylum Bacteroidota; class Bacteroidia; order Bacteroidales; family Rikenellaceae; genus Alistipes; species Alistipes intestinipullorum. Next base: position 16,594 of record DXGO01000071.1, read on the forward strand.
TGCTCCTTGCCATATTTCTGCCAGGTCTAATGAAACAGTGCACCACTCCTTATTGGTATTAAAGGCCAAACCACTGGCAAAGGGTTGCCAATCATAGTTAATCTGCGAGAAATAGAAACGGATCTGTCGTTTGGTCAACGGCGTCAACGTGTTGACTTCAAACTTAAACAGATAGTTCTCGGGGTGAGCCGTTACATCTTCCCAATAGGTTACTCCAGTCATGATTATGGTAGTGGTTGCACTCCAATCCCAATCAGGAGCATCTGCTGCTGCGAGTTTGAAGTGGGAATAATTTCCCGAAATGGGAGCCGGCTCCGGACCGTTGCTTACATATTGGCTGCCACCCCACCCCGAGAACGGGTCATAGTCACAGAGCATGTTCCCGGTCTCCTTGTACTTGCCCGGTACATAGACTTCGCCGGCAATCGGGCTTACGAGTTTAACCTTTGTACCGGCCTCTGCGTCGGCAGGCAGCTGGAAGTAGAGGGTATCCTGGACGGCTCTCGTAATCTCCATCTCCTGGTCGCCCCAGAACAACTGTCCGGATTCGGTGTTGATCTCATAGAGGTCGAAGAAGTCTCCCACGATCTTCATCTCCTCGCCGGCCGGGGTAAACTCATTATACATCCCGTCGATTTTCAACTGGGGGATATAGACGACGAGCGGAGCCGTTACGGTTTCCTTGCCCGAGCTCAACGTAACCAGGTTGTTAACCTCTCCGGGGATAACACGCGGGATAGAGAACGTCACCTCGGTATCCTCGACATAAACCTCATCCATGTCAACGGGAATATCGTTCACCAGAATCGAGGAGACAGCCGACAGGCCCTTTCCCTGGACAATGATGTATTGCGTCAAATCGGCCTGTTCAATCCCCTCTTCGCGGTCCAGCACGGTCGATATTTTGGAAACAGACATGGGGGTATATTCGGGCTCGTCCTCGGAACATGAGGCGAACAAGCCCAAGACACTCACTAATAACAGATATTTCAGATTTTTCATGGCCTTACTCTTTTTTACCATTTGTTACCATTACCATCCAGGATTGTTGGAATCAATTTGATCGTTGGCAAGGACCTCACTAACCGGCAGCGGGTAGAGCAGGTTCCTTGATGTACGGCGTTTCGTCACGTTGTGCTCGTCCATGTCAATGGCATTCATCACATCCAGGTAGATTCCCCAACGGAACAGGTCATAGCGCCGGTCGGCCTCATAAGCCAGCTCAAGGGCACGCTCCTCGAGAACCGCCGAACGGAACTCCTCCTGATTCAGACCGGAGAGGGCCGAGGCATTGGAACGCGTACGGATACGGTTTATCTGCCGGTAAGCCTCCTCTGTCGGGCCGCCATTCAATTCGTTGACCGCCTCCGCATAAATCAGTATAATGTCGGGCAAACGAAGGATCGGGAAGTGGAAATCGCTGTTCTTCTGAGTTCTGTCCGTCACGAAGGTAAATTTGGACAGCTTGGCCAGCGTCCAGCCTTCACCCTCCTGATAAACCTCCGTTCCGTCGTACTTGTTCCCTTCGCTGTCATAGGCCTCCTTGTTTGCCACCTTGTCGGCATACCAGCGGGGATAATAGTTATATACAACTTCTCCAGCCGAGTTCAGGCCTCCCGAGGCATAACGGTGCTGAACGCCGTCGATGGCGCGCAGGTCGGTCTCTTCGAAAAGCTGGTACCAGTGGTCGCGCATTCCATACCAGTTGCCCTCCATGGTGCCGTCTTCCTTGAAGATTCCCACATAATCCTGGCAGATCGTATTGCCCAGCTCCGTATCGCCGTTCTTGGCCTGAATCATCAGGATGTTCTCGCCCTTGTTGCGGTTCTCCAGTTTCCACGCATCCATGTACTTCTCGAACAAAGGATACTCCTGGATCACCTCCCAGGCCTTGTCACGGGCCAACGTATAATACTCCTCCGGATCGAAATCCTCGTAGCCTGCAACCATCTGAGCGGTGTACTTGAGGGCCTGCGGCTGCTCTTTCTTGGGATCGCCGCCCTTGACTACGATGGAAACGCCCGTCGTGGCGCCCGAAGCCATTGTGGCATACACTTTCGCGGCCAGGGCCTTCGCGGCACCGCTCGAGGCATGCCCTTCCACAAAGCCTTCATCGTCCTTGGAATACATCTTCTCGGCTTCGGTCAACAGCTCGATGATATGCATGTAGACATCATAGACGGATGCCCGGGGCTGGTTCATGTCATCACCCTCGGAAATACCCTTCCGGAAGATAGGCACAGGACCATAATTACGCACCAGGTTAAAGTATGCCCACGCCTTCAGGAACGACAACTGGCCAATGGCGTCGTCCTTGCATGCCTGAGAGATATTCGACATTTTGGAAATCTGCGCGATACCCAGATTGGCGCGATGGATCAGCGTATAGCTGCCCAGCCACAGGTGGTCGATTCCCCAGAAGCCCTGCGGGTTGCCGGCGCCGACATTACCGAAGGCCCAGGAGGCACCCGACGCATAGTCGCAGTCCATATTGGTCAGATACAGATACGACCCCGGGTGGATAAAGCTTGTAATCAATGTGTTATACGCACCGTTCACAAACTGTGAAGCTGCGCTCTCGCTGTCGCCCAACTGTTCCGGAGAGACAAAATCGTACACCTTCTCTTCCAGCAGGTCTTCACAGGAATACAATACCGAGAAGCTTAATAAGATAAGAGCTTTTAAAATATATTTTTTCATAACTTGCAGATTTTAGAAAGTACACTGAATACCTAACGAGAATGTGCGGCTGCTGGGATAGGAATACATATCTACGCCTCGTCTCGAAGAGTCGGTTCCGAATGAGTTGACATCGGGATCGAACCAGCTGTATCCGGAGATGGTAAAGACATTGCTTACCGATGCATAGACGTTGATCAGTTCAATTCCCTTGCAGGGAGTATGCCACTTGTATCCCAGGCTGATGTTCTTCATGCGCAGGTACGAGCCATCCTCGACATAGCGGTCCGACAACTTCATCGTACGTCCATAACCGGCATATGCCTTGGGCCATTTGGCGTTTTCCCGGTTTTCCGGCGTCCAGCGGCTGTCATAAACATCCTTCGGTATATTACCGATTCCGCTCATCGTAACGCCCATCAGGTTGGCATTGAAGATATCGCCGCCGACACATCCCTGCAGGAAGAAGCTGAGGGTAAGGTTCTTGTACGAGAAGTTCTGGTTCATACCGAACGTGAAATCCGGATTCGTATCTCCGATAACCTTTTTGTCGGCCTCCGTAATGCCGGGAACGCCATCGAGGTCCTTGTACTTCACTTCTCCGACCATGGACTTGCAGAATGCCTCGGATTCATCCGCATAGAAGGGATCGGCTCTCACCTCGGCAATGTTATCATAGAAGCCGTCCTCGACATATCCCCAGATCGTACCGATCGGCATACCGTTTCGCTGGATGAAGGCGGCATCGGCGCCACTCCAGCTCTGTGCGAACTGGTCGCCGGGAAGGCCGTTGATCTCATTCCGGTTGATGGATACATTGACGTCGAAATCCCAGCTGAAGCCCCGTACCGATACCGGATAGAACTTTCCTGTAATCTCAATACCCTTGTTGGTTACGTTACCGAAGTTGGTCGTCATGTTGGAGAATCCAGTACTTTGAGGAATCTGGATGTTCTGCAGCAGGTCGAACGTCTTCTTATAATAGAGGTCTACGGTAAAGTTGATCTTGTTCTTCAGGAAGCCCATGTCGATACCCACGTTGTACTGGTCCGTGGTTTCCCACCGCAGATCCGGGTTGGCAGGTCCTCGCCACGTCAGACTGGCATAGCCGCTCTGCAGGGCACCGTTGATCGGATAGTTCGCAATCGCCAGATAATCTCTCGTTGCATAGGCTCCAATCGCCTGGTTACCGGTTTGTCCGTAGCTCAACCGGAGTTTCAGGTTGCTGAAAACGTTCAGGTTCTTAATGAATTCCTCTTCCGAGGCACGCCATGCGAATGCCCCCGAGGCGAAGTTCGACCACTTGTTGCCCGGAGCGAACTTGCTGGAACCGTCACGACGGAACGACGCCGTGAACAGGTAACGGCCCATGAGGTTGTAGTTTACTCGGCCAAGGAACGATACCAGCGACGTCATGCCCCGTCCGCTCTTGGGAGTCTGAGGATTGACGGCTGCGCTCATGTCGAAATCTTCCGTGATATCCTGAGGGAATCCGGTAGCAATCATGGTCTTGTTTCCATAATCGCCATGCTCATAGGAGAAGGCTCCCATGACATTCAGAGAGTGGTTCTCATTGAACTCCTTGTTATAGGTAACCACCGTCTCGAGGGCCAGGTTCCGGGACCAGTTGTCGGCCTTCGAAGCATAACCGTTCGTGGGGTCCTTGCCTTCGACCGTCTCCCGGTTATAGTAAACATCACGCTCGTTTGTATTATACGAGAAACCGATATTCTCCCGGATCTTCAGATCCTTGATCGGCGTCAGTTCAATGAACGAGGACGAGAAGAACGTATTGGTCGTAAGTTCGTCCTTTGCCGCGCGCGTATATACGTAAGGATTGGAAGAGTACCAGTTCAGCTGGGCATTGTTCGTCTCATCATTCAGAGGGGCGGTTGCCGGATAGAACAAGGTACCGCGGATAATACCGTTGCTGACCGAGTTCGTTTTGGCCAGCTTGTTCAAAGAGTTCGTATAGCTCATACTGGTGCCGACCTCCAGCCAGCGATGCAGCTTCCGGGCGACATTCGCGCGGAACGTATAGCGCTGGTATCCCGAGTTGTGGATAATACCGGTCTGGTCCAGGATGTTGCCGGAAATAGAATAATAGCCTTTGTCGTTGGCTCCGTTCATGTTCAGGTTGTACTCCTGCGAGAAAGCCGTTTCAAACACCTCGTCCTGCCAGTTTACCCAGGGGTATTTGCCATCCCTATAGTCCTCCGGGGCCGGAGAGTAAGCGGATTCACCGGTGTCGGGATTTACCGTCGTGGTTCCCGGGTAAGGGAGCTTTTCATTGGCGCCATCATATTCATTGAAATTCAACGCGGCCTCGTTCCGGTATAATGCATAATAGTATCCATCCAGCATATCCAGTTTCTTGACCACCTGAGATACGCCGAAATTAGCCGTAAAGGTAATATTATCTTTCCCTTGTGTTCCCCGTTTGGTCGTAATCAGCACGACACCGTTGGCACCACGGGATCCGTAAATGGCCGTAGCGGAAGCATCCTTCAGGATTTCGATGGATTCAATATCCGCAGGGTTGATCGCAGACAGCGGGTTGGATGTCTGGAGCACCCCGTCCTCACCCGTCTCAGGCATACCGCTCGTAACGAAAGGAATTCCATCCACGACATACAGCGGTTCGGTGGAGGTCGTGAAGGAGTTGGCACCACGGATCTGGATGCTGACGCCAGCGCCCGGGGCACCGTCATTCTGATTTACCTGTACACCGGCGATCCGCCCCTGCAGTCCCTGGTTGATGCTGGTGGGATTGGTCTTCATCAGGTCTTCGCTCTTCAGGCTGGCAACGGAACCGGTCAGGTCGCTTTTTTTCATGGTACCGTATCCGACTACCACAACTTCGTCAACCATCTCGGAGTCTTCACTCATTTGTACCATGATGGATGTTTGGCTCTTGCTCAAAGCGATCTCCTGATCGCTATAGCCAATCATTGTAAACGCCAGGATCCTTTTATCTTGGGGCATCTTTATTGAAAAATTCCCCCCCCCGTCTGTAGTAGTACCTATACACGTCCCTTTAACCAAGACGTTTACACCAACCAACGGAGAACCATCAGATGCATCTGTGACGGTTCCTTTCACAATGACGTCTTGCGCCATTGCATGGCACCCTAATAGTAATGCCATTAGAAGTAACAAATTTTTCATGCTGTCGTAGTTTATTGGTGAAAAATAATTTAATGACAAAATTAGTGCGGGTGGATAGAGAAAACAAGTACAATATTAGCAAAGAATGGTGTTATTTTAAGGTATGAACATACGTGTCAATTAGGACCTGGATCGTTCAAATAGTTATCATATAACCATGATAACAAGCCGATTACAGACTTCTGCCATCATTAAAGATCAACTTTTAAACAAAACATCAGGATTTATTTATCGCAGGAAAGGTACACATGATGTACAATATTGCATGCTACAAATGATTCAAATTCACGATTGATCCAATTTCACGATTGCGACGAGACAACAACTGGCAACGGCTGACTGACTGGCATTCAGGCAGTATTTCCCCTGAGCCTCTTTTTTGATTCCAAGACGCCACCTGGGACATTTGAAAAGCTACGGCAATTTATTATAAAACATTAAAATATAGGATCATACAAGACTTCCGATGGTAACGTACTGAATGACGCCCCACGAAGCTGTAAAATATCGCCCAGACCCTCACGAACTCCAGATCGGCCAACCCTCGGGTAACAGCTTGTTCCGATAAACGAATACCCCAACACATCGGAGTCCATACGGCATGTCAACCAAATGTCGAACGCGAAAACATATATTCAAAGACTGATCTGCTATTTTAACAGGGCAAGAGTACACGCAACAATAAAGGCTCCTCCATATTTTATGCCTGCTGAGAAAGTATAGAATTCTGTTAATA
>DXGO01000072.1 GCA_019113885.1 Candidatus Alistipes intestinipullorum
GATAGGAAATTTGTACGGTATTTGTACGGCATCGGCCGAATTTTCGAAAATTTCCAGACCTCGCAGTTGATGAAAAACAGCTGTAAAATATTGATTTATAGATAAAATAAAATTAAAATCGGTAAAATTCGATTCAAATTTATGGCGTCCGCTTCAGACCTCACAGAAGCTTCCGGGTGATGCCTTACAGGCGACCTGGAGGCTTTTTTATTTTTTTCTATATGTTTCCTAATCAGGCCTGCCCCTACTATGGCCGTTTGAACGCGGAGTGTCTTTCTTGATCATGTCCCCGATTGGGGAATCAGGGATATGAGGCAAGACAAGGAGCCGAGACAAGGGGTCGGAACCCGGGATCGAGGCCGGGAGTCTTTGAAATCCAGGATAGATCCGTTGCCTTTTTGATTTTTATTGACTATCTTAGCCAAACCGATTCCTCTCCCCGGCTGTGGCGGTCGGTGAAACTCAATCTCAAAAACGACGGAACGATGAAACCTTCGAAATTGACAGGACTCCCGGTTTGTGCCTTCGGCGCTGCGGCTGCGGCTCTGGCACCCGGTTGTGGCGAGAAACCCGCACCTCGTCCCAATATCATTATTATCTATGCCGATGATGTCGGCTACGGAGACTTTTCCTGCAACGGAACCTCCGCGGTTTGTACCCCGAATGTCGAGAAACTGGCTGCTCAGGGAGTGCGCTTTACCAACGCTCACACCACTTCGTCGACCAGTACGCCGGCGCGTTATGGGTTGCTCACCGGGCAGTACCCGTGGCGCAAGCAGGGCACCGGCATCGCCGCCGGAGATGCCGGCATGATCATCGCTCCCGACCAGTATACGTTGGCCGATCTGCTCAAGGACGCAGGATATGCTACCGGAGCGGTCGGCAAGTGGCATTTGGGATTGGGCGAGACCTCCCGGCAGGATTGGAACGGCACGATTTCTCCCGGATTGCCCGACATCGGATTCGACTACTCCTTCATCATGGCTGCGACGGCCGACCGGGTTCCCTGCGTCTACATCGAAAACCAGCGGGTCGTGGGGCTCGATCCTTCCGACCCGATCGCGGTGAGCTACGTCAAGCCGTTCGAAGGGGAGCCTACCGGCAGGGAGAATCCCGAGTTGCTGGTGATGACGCCCTCGCACGGACACGACCAGGCAATCGTCAACGGCATCTCGCGTATCGGCTATATGAAGGGCGGCAAGTCGGCCCTGTGGAAGGACGAGGAGATCGCCGACCGGATTACGGACAAGGCCGTGCAGTTCATCGCCGACAACAGGGAACACCCCTTCTTCCTCTATTTCGGAACGAACGACATCCATGTGCCGCGTGTCCCGCATGCCCGGTTTGCCGGCAAGAGCGGCATGGGTCCGCGGGGCGATGCGATCCTGTCGTTCGACTATTGCCTCGGGCGCATCATGCGGGCGCTCGACAGCCTGGGCATTGCCGACAATACGCTGTTGATCGTGAGCAGTGACAACGGTCCTGTGGTCGACGACGGGTACAACGACCGGGCTGTGGAGCTGCTTGGCGACCACCGTCCGTGGGGCGATTTCCGGGGCGGGAAGTACAGCGCCTTTGAGGCCGGTACGCGGGTGCCGATGCTTGTGCGGTGGCCGGGACATACGCCCGAGGGGGCGGTTTCGGATGTGCTGTTCAGCCATATCGACATCTATGCTTCGCTGGGGGCGTTGTGCGGAGTCTCCATTCCCGAGGGGGCGGCTCCCGACAGCCGGGACCATCTTTCGACCCTGCTGGGCGGAGGGTCTGACCGCGAATATGTTGTCGAGCAGAACCTGAGCAATACGCTTTCGATCATTGTCGGCGACTGGAAATACATCGAGCCCAGCGACAAGATGCGGGTCAACAAACAGACCAATACCGAAATGGGGAACGACCCGATGCGGCAGCTCTACAATCTGCAGGAGGATATCGGCGAGAAGCGGAACCTCGCGGAGGAGTACCCCGAGAAGGCCGATGAACTCCGTGATCTGTTGGAGACTGTGCGAAACCAGTAAACGATACGTGCGGCAGAGGAGTTGCGCCGATTTATTCGACGCAACTTTTTTGTTTTTCTCGGGATCGGCCCCTGAGCCCGGTCTGGTCCGCGAAGTATCGAAGATCGCTATCTGAATACCATTTTTATTGCTTCGGAAGCCTTAATTTTGTAGAACAGTGTCCCTTGCCGGCACGCGGCAGACCGTTTCGGAACGCCCTGCCCTGCCGTGACGTGGCGGCCTCCCTCGAATAATGAATACAAACCATTGAATGACAAACGATATGAAACACTGGACAATCGGATTATTGACCGCCCTGCTCTTCGGGGCGGGAGGCGTGTCGGCACAGCAACCTTCATTTCGGGCCGATGACCCGAAGATCGATTATGTGGGACGCGTAGCGTTCGCGGAGGATGGATCGGCCAGCTTCGACTGGTCGGGAACGACCGTCCGGTTCCGCTTCTCGGGCAATGCGTGCGCGGCGCACATGTCCGATACGAAGAAGAGTTATTACCTGGTGTCGGTCGATGGCCGGCCGTACGGTGAAACGGTCGTCTGGGGATGCGATTCGCTGGTGTTGCTGGCCGACGGGCTGCAACCCGGACCGCATACGTTGTCCCTTTTCAAGCGGACCGAGGCCGGTGAGGGGTTGACCACCCTCCACTCGATCGAGTTCCCGTCGGGAGGAGGGCTGCTGCCCTGGTTCGGGTCGTCGGAGCGCAGGATTGAGTTTATCGGCAACTCGATAACCTGCGGATTCGGTTCGGAGACGGCTGATCCCGGGGCGGAATACCGTGCCGAAACGGAAAACGCCTACCACTCCTATGCATCGATTGTGGCCCGTTTCTTCGGGGCTGACTATACGCTCATCGCCCACTCCGGGCAGGGCGTCGTCCGCAACTACGGCGATACGGCCACGGAGTCGGACTACACCATGATCCAGCGTTTCGGCAAGACGTTCGACAGCCGCGAGACGCCCGACTGGGACTTCTCCCGCTGGCAACCCGATGTGGTAGTCATCGGGTTGGGGACCAACGATTTCTCGGTGGGAACGCCCCCTTCGCGCGAGACGTTCATCGCCGGTTACCGGCGGCTCGTCGCGGCGGTGCGGAAGGCCTATGGCGACATTCCGATCCTATGCCTCTCCTCGCCGCTGGCCAACGACGATCTGCTGCACGACTGTGTCCGTGAGGCGGTCCGCACGTCGGGCGACGCCCGGCTGTACTTTGTCCCGATTCTCCCCTCGATCCTCGACTTCCGGAGCGATGTCGGGGCCTGGCACCCCAACTATTCGGGGCATCGGAAGATCGCCATGGCGCTGATCCCCTACCTCTCGTCGGCGACGGGATGGCCCTGCCTGTCCGAGGAGGTGCGGTGATTCTTTGTCGGGAAGAGTGTGCGGGGGATGCGGTTTTTTTCGTATCTTGTCACGAAAACCTCGAACATCTGACGATATGACGAAGATCCGACTTCCCGATCTGAAAGTCCCCCTCGACCGACGTGTCGGATGGGTGGACCTGCTGCGTGTGATCGCCTGCTTCCTGGTGGTCTTCTCCCACTGCTGCGACCCCTTTGTCGCAGCGTTCGACTCCGACCGTGCAACCTTCCTCCAGGGGGTTATGTGCGGCAGCCTCGTACGGGCCTGCGTGCCGCTCTTCGTCATGATGACCGGCGTGCTGCTCCTCCCTGTGCGCATGGAGTTGGGGGCCTTTTACCGCAAGCGTCTCGGACGCATCCTGCTGGCGCTTGTTTTCTGGTCGCTGCTGCTGCCGGTGCTCTACTATCTTTACATGCGGTATGTCGGCACCTCGAGCCCGTCGATCGACCCGGCGCTCTTTACCGGTGAGGCGACCCTGCGCAAGTTGTGGACCTTCGTCTTCAACTTCACCTACGACACCACGCCGCTGTGGTATCTCTACATGCTGGCGGGGCTCTACTTCATCATGCCTGTCATCACCCCGTGGCTCGAGCGCGCCTCGAAGCGCGACCTGCGCATCGTCCTCTCGGTCTGGGGTCTTTCGCTGCTGCTGCCTTACGTGAAGATCGCAGCCCCGCTGCTCGGCTATGCCGGCAACTACGGCAACATGGGCCTCTACGGGGAGTGCGACTGGAACGTGTACGGGACCTTCTATTACGTCTCGGGATTCGCCGGATACCTCCTGTTGGCCTTCTACCTCACGAAGTTCCCGCCCGCATGGAGCTGGCGGCGGATGCTCGCGATCTGCATTCCCTCGTTCGTGGTCGGATACCTCGTCACCTCGCTGGGATTCATCGAGATGCAACGCCACTTCCCGGGCAACTACGCCTACCTGGAGATCATCTGGTACTTTGCCGGCATCAACGTCTTCCTGATGACGGCGCCGGTATTCCTGATCGTGCAGAAGGCGGCGGCACGTCCCCGTCCCATGCTGGCGCGGGTGGCCGGTGCGACCTTCGGTATTTATCTCTGTCACTTCATCTTCGTGCAGGGGGCTTATGATCTCGTTGTGCGGATTCCCGGCATCCCGGCCGTGGTGCGCATTCTGCTGATGGCCTTCTGTGCCTTTGCGGTAAGTTATGTCGTGGTACGGGCGATGCAGCGCTGGCGCGTGACGCGGCGTTTCGTGGAGTAGCCGATGCGCCGCGATGCAATAAAAGGGCCGGATCACAACGATCCGGCCCTTGCCACATTCGGCCCTTGTTACATTCGGCTCTGTCACCTCCGGCTCTGCCCCCCCCCTGTGGCCGTCAGAAGACGACGATCTCGTCGAGGAAGAGCCAACCGCCGCGGATGCCGTTGTTGCGGGCTACGCAGCGGATGTAGCGTGCCGAGGTCTTGCCCGCGTAGGCGAAGGTCTTGAAGAGCAGCGCGGGGTTCTCGGTCGAGATGTCGTTGCGGACGGTGGCAAGCGGCCGGAACTCCCGGCCGTCGTCCGAGCCGTAGAACTCCACTTCGCGCGGCACCCACACGTAGGGGCCTCGCAACTGCATGAAGGTCGTCCCGACGTAGTGGATCTCAGTCGCTTTTCCGAGGTCGACCGTGACGTCGAGGTCGGCGTTCAGGAACCCCTGCCAGCGGTGGTCGCCGTAGGTCCAGCCGCCCAGCCGCCCGTCGGTGAGGGTCGTGGCTCCGGCGGCCGGATAGGAGCGGTGCCATGGGGTCGTGTAGCTTACCGGACACCCTTCGGCCAGATGGTGCACCGGGGTGAGGCTCTCGGGACGCTCGCCGTACTCGGACCGCAGGTCGAAGGGATGGTAGCCCTTGTCGCGCAGCCACTCCGATGCCTCTAAGGCCCGTTGGCGGAAGCCTTCGTACTCCTTGCGCCCGGGCTGGCTCCACGCCACCTCCGCGAGGGCCAGCAGGCGCGGCCACATCATGTATTCGTAGTGTTCGTCGGTCGGAATCCACTCGGCCCAGAGGTTTGCCTGTACGCCCAGCAGCCGCTGTTGCTCCTCGGGGGTCATCCCTTTGGCGACGGGCTCGAACGAGTAGACCTTCCTGAGCGGCGTGTAGCCGCCGATCGAGGCGGGTTGCGTGAAGGGGGCGTCCTGCGTGTAGTCGAGGTAGCAGAACTCCCCGGGGGTGAAGATCGCCTGGTGCCCGGCGCGGATCGCCTTCATGCCGCCCTCGGTGCCGCGCCACGACATTACCGTGGCGTCGGGGGCCAGCCCGCCGTCGAGAATCTCGTCCCACCCCAGCAGGCGTCGCCCGTGGGCGTTAAGGAAGCGCTCGATGCGGTGGATCAGGTAGCTCTGCAACTCGTCGACATCGGCCAGCCCCTCTTCCTGCATGCGGGCCCGGCACTTGGGGCAGGTGCGCCAGGCCGATTTCCCGGCTTCGTCGCCGCCCACGTGGATGTATTCCGAAGGGAAGAGTTCCATCACCTCGGTGAGCACGTTTTCGAGGAATTCGAAGGTCTTTTCGTTGCCCGGGCAGAGGTCGCCGCTCGTGTAGGGCTCGCCCGAACATCCTAACTCGGGATAGGTGGAGGTTACCTCGTCGCTGTGGCCCGGCATCTCGATTTCGGGGATCACCACGATGTGCCGCTGCCGGGCATACTCTACGATCTCGCGGATGTCGTCCTGCGTGTAGTAGCCGCCTCGGGCTTCGGGGTCGTCGGCCTCGCAGTAATGCCGGTCTCCCTCCCACCAGCTCTCCCAATCCTCATAGGGGCGCCATGCCGCGTACTCCGTCAGGCGCGGGTAACGCTTGATCTCGATCCTCCATCCGGCGCCGTCCGTAAGGTGCAGGTGCAGTCGGTTGAGCTTGTAGCGCGCCATGGCGTCGATCTGCCGCTTGATGAACTCCACCGTGCGGAAGTGGCGGCTGACGTCCATCATGAAGCCGCGGTAGGCGAAGCGCGGGGCGTCGTCGATCGTGCGGCAGGCGATCTCGGTTGCCGAGCCGTCGTCGGAGAGCTGTTGCAGCGTCTGTGCGGCGTAGAAAAGCCCGGCCGTTGCGCGGGCCTCGGCCGTAATGCCCTTTGGGGTGATCGTCAGCCGGTACGCCTCGTCGGAGGCAAAACGCCTGTCGCCGGGCACGAGGCGCGCCTCGACGAGCCCGCGGCCTTTGGCAGCCGGCTGCCAGCCCAGCGTGGCGAGGTAGTCGCCCAATTCCGCCGTCTCGGCCTCCAGCAGGCGCGGGGCGCGGAACGAGTAGGTGATCGGTCCGTCGAGCCGGCAGACTCCCACAGCCTGGGTCTCCGACGCCGGAATGGGGATTACCGCCTGCGACTGTGCCGTCGTCGTTGCCTCCGTCAACAGCGCCGCGGCGAGTAGCGCCGAAAACATCAGGGTCCGTTTCATCGTGTCGGAGGGCTTAGTTCACGCAGATTTCGTCGACGAAGAGGAATCCCGATTTCCCGGGTGTCGCGTGCCAGTCGGGAATCGAGTCGACCGTACGGGCCTCGACGCGCAGGTAGCGGGCCGAGGTCTCGGGGAAGCTCACCGTGTAGCTCTGCAACCCGTCGGGATCGGTGGCCTTCGCCATCGGGATGTCGAGGCGCCCGGCTTCGGTGAAGGTCTTCCCGTCGTCGGAGGTGCTGGCTACGAGCGACAGCGGCGGGAAGATGTGGTCGCCCTTCAGCACGAGCGTGCCGAGGCGTACCTCGCTGTACGAGGCTCCGGCCATGTCGATCGTCACGCGCATCGGGTCGTTGTACCAGCCGCTCCAGTCACCGTTCTTGTATTCGAACGAGCTTTCGATGCCGTCGACCAGGCTCTCGGGGGCTCCGTAGGTGTATTTTTCCATCGGACGGGTTTCCAGTTTGATGGCGTGCCCCAGGGCCTTGTTTTGCGAGAAGGTACGCTCGAAGAGGCGTGGCGGGATATTTTCGTGGGCAGCGATGGCCTTGAGCGTGCAGCCGTGGTCGATGATGATCGGGGCGGTGTAGCGCGGGCTTTCAGTTGTGGGGTCCGTCCCGTCGAGGGTGTAGTGGATCGGAGCGTCGCCGACGGTCGAAAGGGTTACCTCGACACATCCCTGTTCGGGCACGTTGCGCACGCTGCCCGTCACGCCGAAGAGCACCGTGGCGTAGTTGTAGCCCATGCGGCCGTAAAGGTCGACGATATGGGGCATCGCTGCGGCGAAGCGTGTCCATTCACGGCGCCCGGGATCGCACCACTGCACCTCGCTCAGGGCCGCCATGCGCGGCAGGAGCATGTATTCCTGATGTTCGGGGGTGGCGATGTACTCCGACCAGAGGTTCGCCTGCACGCCGAGGATGTGGCTGCGGAGCTCCTGCGACAGCGTGTCGGGCAGCGGTTCGTATTCGTAAACCCGTTCGATGGGCACGTAGCCGCCGATGCCGAAGGGCTCGTTCTCGGTGTCGCACGCCTGGTAGTAGTCGAAATAGAAGTGCGTCGTGGGGGTCATGATGGCGTCGTGTCCCAGCTTGGCGGCGGCAATGCCTCCTTCGCTGCCGCGCCACGACATGACGGTGGCGTCGGGCGCCAGCTCGCCCTCGAGAATCTCGTCCCAGCCGATGATGCGGCGCCCGTGGGCGTTGAGGAACTTCTCGATGCGGGCCGTGACATAGCTTTGCAGGTAGTGTTCGGCCTGGTGGCGGTCGTCGTCCTTGAGTCCGAGCTCATGGATTCGCGCCTGGCAGCGGGGGCACTTCTCCCAACGCACCTTCGGGCATTCGTCGCCGCCGATGTGGATGTACTTCGAGGGGAAGAGCTCCATCACCTCGGTCAATACGCCCTCGAGGAACTCGAAGGTCTTCTCGTTGCCCACGCACAGCACGTCGTCGGCCACACCCCAGCGGCCCCAAACCTCATAAGGGCCACCCGTGCAACCCAGTTCGGGGTAGCAGGCCAGCGCGGCGACCATGTGGCCCGGGAGGTCGATCTCGGGAATCACCGTGATGCCCAGCGTGGCGGCGTAGGCCACCACGTCGCGGATCTCCTCCTGCGTGTAGAAGCCGCCGTAGGGCGTACCGTCGTACTGGTCCCAGTTTTTCTTCACGACCGTCTGCTTGCGGATGCTGCCGTATTCGGTCAGTCGCGGGTAGCGTTTGATCTCGATGCGCCAGCCCTGGTCATCGGTAAGGTGCCAGTGCAGAGTGTTGAGCTTGTGGAAGGCCATCACGTCGAGAATCCTTTTCATCTGCGCGGTGTCGAAGAAGTGGCGAGCGACGTCGATCATCAGGCCGCGGTAGGCGAAGCGCGGGGCGTCGTCGATCTCCGCACACGGGATTTCCCATGCGGTGCCGGCCGTTGCCTCCCCGCCGCAGAGGGCCGGAGGCAGCAGCTGCCGCAGTGTCTGGATGGCGTAGAGGAATCCCGGGAGAGACGAGGCTTTGACGGTCACGTTGCGGCGCGAGATGTCGAGCTGGTAACGTTCTGCAGCGAGGCTTTCGTCGACAAGGAAGCGGAAGCCCTTGCCGGAGGCGGGATCGGCCGTGAAGCTCACGGCACTTTCGCATTGCGAAGCTTCGGAGAGTTGTGCGGCAAACGCTTCGACGGCGGCACGCGAGGCGTCATCCATGCGCTCGTCGCCGACGAATTCGGCGCCGGCGGCCGTGAATGCCCCCGAACGGGGCGTCAGGTGGTTGGGATAGGGAACCAATTCGTAGCGGTTGTTGTTCCCGGTACAGGAGGCCAGCAGCAGGCTCGAGGCGATCAGTGTAAGCAGTCTGTTCATAGGATATGGATTCGTTTGAGATTGTTCTGTGGCGTCGGACGTTATCTTCCGCCCCTCGGGGCTATCTATACAAAGATATGAAATTTTTGGCATTCCTGCACTTGCATGCCCCGAAAAGGGATATTTCGCGAAAAACGGGCCCCTCTGCGGCACGGCGGCCCGCATGCCTTCCGAAACGATCTCCGTCGAAAATATTTGATTACCTTTGCGCCAAAACCTGCGAATATGGAAGAACTGACTTTGACCACACCGACCTTGCTGTTTTCGGCCGTCTCACTTATCCTGCTGGCCTATACGAACCGTTTCCTCTCCTATGCCCAACTGGTGCGCACGCTCAAGGAGCAGCACCTGCAGCATCCGTCGAAGGTCACCCGGGCGCAGATCGACAACCTCCGCCGCCGGCTTCACCTCACCCGCACGATGCAGGCCCTGGGCGTGACGAGCCTTTTTCTCTGTGTGGTGACGATGTTCATGATCTATGTGGGGTGGACGGCGCTTGCAGCCTATGTCTTCGGTGTCGCGCTGTTGCTCCTGATCGCCTCGCTGGGCGTTTCGATCCGTGAGATACAGATTTCCGTCCGGGCGTTGGAGATTCATCTCCGGGATATGGAGCGGTAACCTGCGGCCCGTGCCGGCACGGTACAAAAAAACGAAGATGCAGCGACGCGACGTCGCTGCATCTCCCATAAACCTATGTAACCTAAAACCAACTCGTGAAGTCCCTCTTTCCTGGAATTCACGCCGCAAAGATACGCATCTGCAGTATCATTCCGGTGTCGGGTCGGTTACGTTTTCGTTAAGCCGGTTGTTGTGTCTTGGCGCTCTCCTTTTCCTGCAGGAAGTAGAGTTGCGATTTGAGCAGGTTGCGTGACTGAAGCACCATGGTCTTCGTCTCGTTGAGGATCGTCAGGTAGAGCACGCTTGCGCGGGTGCTCGTCTGGGGATCGTTATGGATGCGCCGCAACTGGTTCTTGATCGCCTCGACGATCGTGTCGAAGAGCCGGTCGCGCATCTCCAGTACCACGTCGAGTTCCGAGAAGTCCTCCGAGGAGAGCATTGTGTTGACCTTGTCGAAGATCGCCTCCACCTGGTCGTTTACGCGCATCAGGTCGACGATCTGCTCCTTCGACATCCCTTCGTGGTTGTTGTCGATGTGCTCGAACGCCGGGCGCGTAATGTGGATCAGCGCCTTGGTCACCTCCGAGAGGTAGTCGGTCACCTGGACGTAGAAGTGTCCCGTGTCGATGTCGCACTGCTGCAGCCGTCTGAGGGTCGGCGTGAGGTCGTATTTCCGTGCCCGGGCCTCTTCGTACAGATGTTCCGAGTCGCGTACCATCTCCTTGAGCACCTTCCGGTTCTCCTTGAAGACGGCCACCAGCGTGCGGTTGTAGATGCGTGTCACCTCCTGCATCGTGCCGCAGACTTCGCCGATGCAGGTGTGGAGTACCTCCGATGGCGTTTCGGCCTTTTCGAGCGGCGATGCGGCGACCTCCTCCTTCAGCTCGGGCGTCTTGCGGTGGCTGCGGACAAGCAGCCAGGCACAGAGGGCCGTGAGTACTGCTACGGCGATCCATCCGCCCCACAGCAGCAGCGCCGTGACACCCAGTGCGATGAGGAATCCTCCGAGGGCCGTGATGAACCATCCCGAGATGACGGCCATGACGCCCGTGATGCGGTAGACGGCACTTTCGCGGCCCCACGAACGGTCGGCGAGCGACGATCCCATGGCGACCATGAAGACGACGTAGGTGGTCGACAGCGGGAGTTTGTACGACGTGGCGATGGCGATCAGGATCGAGGCGGCGGTGAGGTTCACTACGGCGCGGATCATGTCGTACGGGGCCGACGACCGCTCCTCGACGGGCAGCGGCTCGAACCTGCGGTTGATGCCCCGTTGTACGCGGGCGGGAATGATCCCCGTCCAAAGGTTGTTGAGAACGAGCGTCGCACGCACCAGGCTGCGCGAGATAAAGGTCGAGCCGAACCGTTCGTCACCCTCGTGCTGCGAGGCGAGCGAGAGCTCGGTTTCGGTGACGTGCTGTGATTTTTTCGAGAAGAAGAGGGTCAGTACCATGATGACTCCCGAGATTCCCAGCAGCAGGAAGTTGACCCGGGCGGGATTGGCCAGTTCGCCCATCATCAGCGTTTCGCTGCCGGCCTCGCGGGCGATCTGCCAGGCATCGTAGCCCGCCAGGGGTACGCCGATGAAGTTCACCAGGTCGTTGCCGGCGAAGGCGAGGGCGAGGGCGAAGGTTCCCGAGAGGATGGTGATGCGCATGATGTTGAAGCGCATGCGCTGGAACAGCCACAGCACGAGCGATGCCACGGCCCAGAAGGCCAGCAGTGTCAGGAGTACGTGCTCGCCGACGTACTCCGAGACGGAGGTCGGGATGAGCCCGGAACTCTTCAACCCCTTGAACAGCGCGAAATAGAGGATTCCCGAGAGCGAAATGCCGCACCATACGGCTCCCCAGCGGCGGAATACCGGGGCGTAGCGGAACGAGAAGATCAGGCGCGAGATATACATGAAGAGTGTGCCGGCGGCGAACGCAAGGGCCACCGACAGCAGGATGGCTGCGATGATGACCATCGCCTTGCCCGTGTTGATGAATTGCGAGAGTTGCTGGATCGTCATTCCGGGGTCGTCGGCGATGTGGAAGAGTGCGGCGGCGACGGCGGCTCCGAGCAGCCCGAAGACCATCGACACGGTGGTCGAGGTGGGGAGCCCGAGGGTATTGTAGAGGTCGAGCAGCAGCACGTTGCCGAGCATCATGCCGAGGAACAGCATCATGATCTCCTGGAAATTGAACTCTCCGGGGTAGAAGACGCCGCTGCGGGCGACCTCCATCATGCCGCTCGATGTCAGTGTTCCGACAAGGATTCCCGCGGCGGCCACCCAGAGGATGACGCGGCGCGGCGCGACCTTCGACCCGAGGGCCGAGTTGAGGAAATTGACGGCGTCGTTGGCCACGCCCACGACAATGCCTATCACGGCCAGAAGGGCCAGAATGATAACGATGGCGGTGAAAAGAGGTGACATGGATTCGTTTCGTATCGGTTTACCGTTGCAAAGTTCCGAAATGGATGTGACAAATCGATGACAACACCGTTGCGCGGATGTGAAATACGACGGAGGCGCCGTTGAGAAGGGCTCTTGTTTGGGGACCTCAGCTCCGCTTGCGGAGCGTAAAGATGAATTCCAGCCCTCCCTGAGCGCGGTTCCGCGCTTCGATCGTCCCGCCGTGGATCATGACGGCGTTTTTGACGATGGAGAGCCCGAGGCCCGTGCCGCCCAGTTTGCGCGAACGGCCCTTGTCGACACGGTAGAAACGTTCGAAAAGATGGGGAAGATGCTCCTCTTCGACGCCGATGCCGTTGTCGGCGAAGAGCAGCGTACATTGCTCGGGGGTGTCGTCGAGCAGCCGGATGAAGATGTCGCGACCTCCGGAGTATGCCGCGGCGTTGTCGGCCAGATTGCGGAAAATCGAACCTAGCAGCGAAGGACTTCCGGTCAACTCGATCGGGTGCGGGATGTCGAGGTGCACGCGCAGCCGCTGTTCGGCCGGGCGCAACTCCATGTCGGCCATCGCCTCGCGGATCAGGTCGTTGAGCACGACCGGCTCCTTGGCAATCAACTGGCTTGCCTCGTCCATGCGGGTAATCGTCGAGACATCGGCCAGCAGCCTCCGTAACCGTTCGGTCTGTTCGAGGCTCTTTTCCAGAAATCCCGTGCGCTTTGCGGCGTCGAGTTCCGGGTTGGCAAGCAGCGTCTCGAGGTATCCCTGAACCGCCGCCACGGGCGTTTTCAACTCGTGGTTGATGTTGTTCGTCAGCTGTTTCTTGATGCGGATCTTCTCCTGCTCCTCGTGCAGGGCGATGGCGTGTTCGCGATCGCGGTCGGCGGTGGTCTTCTGCAATCGGGCGTAGAGTTGGATGATGTGGTTTGAGATTTCTCCCAGTTCGTCGTGGGGAAACGGCTGCAGGGAATCGATCCGTTCGCCCTGTTCGGCGCGTTCGGCAAATTCGTTGAGTCGGGTGATGTTCTGCCCCAGGCGGCGCGTGGCGAAATACCCCGCGATGCTCATCAGCAGCGTAACCCCCAGCATGAACCAGAGAAACTCACTGTCGGCAGCCAGTACGTCGCGTAGCGAGACGGTGTAGGGCATGGCTGAACGGACGATGTACCGCTCGCCGCACATGGCCGAATAGAAGTAGTTGTGGTGGGTGCTTTGTGAGTGGCGGCGGATGGTGTATCCCGTCCCGTTCCGCAGGGCCTCGACGACCTCCTTACGGCCGAGGTGATTCGAGGCGGGCAACGAGTCGAGCGAATGGTCGTTGTCGTAGAGGACCCTTCCCGAGCGGTCGATCAGCGTCACGCGCAGCTCTTCGTAGGGTTCGCCGTGTTGGGCGATGAAGTCCGCGGGGTCGGAGCCCTCCTTCAGCGCGTCGAGCATCCGCAGGTTGAAGAGTTGCAACTGCCCGTTGAGCCATTCTGCTTTGAAATGTTTTTCACGGCCATACTGGAAGAGGATGAAACACCCCATCAGCGTCCATGAGAAGACGATGAGCAGCAGGAAGAGCCTCCGGTGGTAGGAGAGCTTACTCTTCGAACCCGTAACCATATCCCAGACGTGTTACGATATGCTCTCCGTAGGGTCCGATTTTCCGGCGCAGCCGTGTGATGTTGACATCGACCGTGCGGTCGAGGACAATCACCTCGTCGCTCCAGATGCGGCGCAGGATCTCTTCGCGTGAGAAGATCGCGCCCCGGTTTGCGAGCAGCAGGGCGAGGATTTCGAACTCCTTCTTGGTCAAAGGTATCTCGGTCTGGTCGATCGTGCAGATTTTGCGCCGGAGGTCCATCCGGAGTGTGTCGAACTCGATGGCCTCGCTCTCTGTCTCCTGGGCGGCGGTGCGTCGCAGGACGCTGCGCACACGGGCGAGCACCTCGCGGATCGAAAAGGGCTTGGCGATATAGTCGTCGGCGCCGAGGTTCAGTCCGGCGACCGTGTCGTCCTCGGTATCCTTGGCCGTGCAGAAGATGATGGGGACGTGGGAGGTTTCGGGTTTCGACCGGAGCAGGCGGGCCATGCGGAAGCCGCTCATCTCGCCCATCATCACGTCGAGCAGAATCAACGAATAGCGTTCGGGGTGCATTTCGAGGGCCTGTTCGGCGCTGTATGCCACATCGACGTCGTAACCTTCGACCTCGAGGTTGAACTGGAGTATCTCGCACAGCGACTCTTCGTCGTCGACCACCAGAATTTTGTGTTTAGCCATCGTTTCAAGGATTTGATACCGACGCAAAATTACGAATTTTGGCGTCCCTGCGCCGTCTTTCAGGGATATTTAACCGAAATGTAACAGATTCGTTGCCATCGGGTATGGCCGAAGCGTGTTCGGACGGCTCGGCTACTCGATGACCTTCACATTCCGACAGTTCTCTGTCGTTACATAATTTTTCTTGCCCGTTGTGTTGTTTGCGACAACGACGTTTTCGGCATCCTTGAGAAGTACGGCGATCGGCTTCTCCGTATCGAATACGTTGTTGCGGATAACGATGTTCCTGTTCAGGCAGGGAGGGAGCTCCTGCGCCTCGGTGCTCAGGGTGATGCACGACGGGACACTGTCGTCCATGGCATAGCCGCAGCCGGTTATGTAGTTTTCCTCCACGAGAACATTCTCGGCCGGGCCACTTTCGCGCCAGCTCAGTTCGGCCCCGAGTTTTATGGCCGTTATCGTGCTGTTGAGGATGCAGTTCCCGGCAATCACCACATCGCGGCTCTTGACGAGGAACGACCGGGCCAGGTGGCTGTGTACCGAGTTGTTGAGGATGCGTACCTTGGGGAATCGTGTGCGGTTCCACATGTAGCATTTCTCGAATGCGTCGGGATCAACGGGTCTGTCGAGCTCGATGACGACTTTCCATGCCATCGAGGAGGTGTCGACGCTCCGCACGGCGTAGCGGCCTTGTTCTGACATGTTCTGTTTGTCGATGACGGCCATCGTGTCTCCGATCTGCGGATAGTCGAGCGACAGGGCATGAAGGTCTGCCTCCTCGATTCTTATCTCTATTTTGTTGTTGGCGTCGGGGTACATTTTGTAGTAATACCCGTGGATGTTCGTACAGTCGTCGCCCTGCCCCTTGAATTTGGAATTCTGCAGGGTGACGGTTCCCGAACAGGAGGTGAAGTGCGTCGCATCCGTATTGGTGGATATTACGCTTCCGGGTTCGGGGATCACCTGGAGGTTGTCGATCAGAATATCCTTTGTCAGATGCCCTACGATGCCCATGCCGGGCTGGCTGTGAATCTTTACGTCGCGTATGGTTATATGCTCGCACTCCTTGATCATGATTGCTGGGCGGTAGTGCCCGCTGTGGCGTAATACGAACCAGTCACCGGGCGCAGGCGCTGTTGTGGAGTGGAACCGTATTCTGCCGGGACCGAGCAGCTCTTTCTTCGTGACCTGCCCCGTGTAGAGCCGATTGCGTTTGGTGTCGAAAAAGTGCAGTCGTCCGGTCACTGTTTTGTCGATAAACCGGTAACGTAGGGTGTCGAATTCGGCGTCGAACCAATCCCTGTTGCTCGTCACGATGCGGCCAATGGTGGCGGGAGGGCGGTCGTAGAGAATCGAGATGCCTTCGACGTTTACGTCCCGTGCACCCTGCAGGGTGATCACCTCATACCATCCATGCAGGTGGAGGGTAGCTCCATGAGCCAGAACCGTCGTATTGTCGCAGTCTCTCAGGTCGAGTGCCGTAACATACGGAGCATCGGGTTTGAACAGTACTCCTTGAACATTCTCGCCATAAGCACCGCTAATGGCCTTATATTCGATTTCCCGGGCCTTTTCATTGTCGATGTCGTATCTCCCGGGCGGGAAAAAGAGCGTCGTCCCGGGGTGTTCGCGGCAATAGGCGGTCGCTTTGCGGAGCGCTTCGAAGTCATTTTCTCCGTCGTTGGGTCGGGCGCCGAAATCCTCGACCGAGATGCACTGCCGGGAAGTGTCGCCGCACGAGGCGGACAGCAGGCATGTAAGACAGATCGCCCAGGAGAATGCTTTTCGTAATTTCATGTCTGATAAATGAATCATATATGGATAATTCCTGTTATCCCAGGACTTCCATCTGCTGCCGGATCGACTCCTCGTGAATGGCCTGCAGGACCGAGCGCATGAATTCGCGGTCCATGCCCAGCTCGACCGCCTGCTTGGCGCGCCGCCCGAGCAACTCCTCGTAACGCTGCGCCTGCAGTACCGGCATGTTGTGCTCCTTCTTGTACTGCCCGATGTCGCGCGACACGCGCATGCGGCGGGCCAGCAGTTCGAGCAGCTGGTCGTCGAGCTTGTCGATCTGGGCGCGCAGTTCGTTGAGGCTCTCGGTGGTGATCGTTTCGTCGCGGATCACCAGGTTGCGCAGGATGTATCCCAGCGCGTCGGGGGTCACCTGCTGGGCCTTGTCGCTCCAGGCGCAGTCGGGCGAGCAGTGCGACTCGACGATCAGGCCGTCGAATCCGAGGTCCATGGCCTGCTGCGAGAGCGGGGCGATCAGTTCGCGTTTGCCTCCGATGTGGCTCGGGTCGCAGAAGATCGGCAGTTTCGGCAGGCGGCGATGCAGCTCGATGGGAATGGCCCACATCGGGTGGTTGCGGTAGATGCTCTTGTCGATCGACGTGAACCCGCGGTGGATGGCTGCCAGACGGCGAATTCCGGCATTGTGGATGCGCTCGATGGCCCCGATCCACAGTTCGAGGTCCGGGCTTACGGGATTCTTCACCAGCACCGGAACGTCGTGCCCGCGCAGCGCGTCGGCGATCTCCTGCATGGCGAAGGGGTTGGCGGCCGTGCGGGCTCCGATCCACAACAGGTCGATGCCCCCTTTCAGGGCTGCGGCGACATGGTCGCGGGTGGCGACTTCGGTGGCTGTATACATGCCTGTCTCGCGTTTTACACGCTGGAGCCAGGGGATTCCTGCCGTGCCGACGCCTTCGAAACCTCCCGGTTTGGTGCGGGGTTTCCAGAGTCCCGCCCGGTAGATGCGGATGCCTTCGGCAGCCAGGGCGCGGGCCGTGTCGATGACCTGTTCTTCGGTTTCGGCGCTGCAGGGGCCGGCGATGACCAACGGGCGCCGGGGGTCGATGCCCGGCAGGGTGATGGGTTGAAGATCGTTCATGGTGTTTCGTGCTTTTATTGTTTGTTATATGTTGTTCGTCGTATCTCAGTGGGCGTGGGGGTCAGACGGTCGGGTTGGGGCATTCGGCGTACTCGCCCAGAATGCGGAAGTCGCTGGTCAGCGGACGTGCGGCGTCGATGGCCTGGCGGTACCGAAGCCGGTTGTCGAAGGTTACATCGACGTAGAAGCGGTACTCCCATTCGCGTCCGATAATCGGGAGAGACTGTATTTTCGTAAGATTGATCCCGTAGAACGAGAGCACGGTGAGCACTTTCGAGAGACTTCCCTGCGTGTGCGAGAGCGTGAAGACCAGCGAGGCCTTGTTGACATGCGGGGCGTCGGAGAACTCCTCGGCGCGCGATTCGTCGGCCAGCAGCAGGAAGCGCGTGAAGTTGTGCTTGTTGGTCTCGATGCCGCGTTGGAGGATTTCGAGCCCGTAGAGTTCGGCGGCCTCGGCGCCACAGATGGCGGCCGTTGCGACGAGGTGCCCTTCGGCGATTTCGCGGGCGCTGCCGGCCGTATCGTCGCGTTCGACGACCTTCATGCCGGGATGCCCCTTGAGGAACTCGCCGCACTGCATCAGGGCGATGGGGTGGGAGTGCACCTCGTGGATGTCGTCGAGCGTCTGACCCGGCAGGGCGGCGATGACGTGCGAGATGCGGAGTTTTTTCTCGCCGACGATGTGCGCATGGCTCTGTTGCAGCAGTTCGTAGTTGGGAAGGAGGCTCCCGGCGATGGTGTTTTCGATAGCGGCGATTCCGAGCATGCGGGGGTCGGCGGCCATGCGGTCGAAAAGTTCGTTGAAGCTCAGGCAGGGGATCGTTTCGACCTCCCGGCCGGAGAAATAGCGGCGAGCCGCGGTTTCGTGGTAGCATCCTGCGATGCCCTGAATGGCGATTTGTTCCATAGTGGCGTGCAATTTCGAAAAAAAATCCCGCTCGGTCGGAGCGGGATTTTCGTGTCATATACTATATTATTTTAATATCATACAGTTAATTCCATGCGATCCCGCTCTTCCTTTTTGCATAAAAGAAAAAGTAAAAAAAGAAGTATGCGAAACCGTAAAGTCTCATGGTCTTCCGTAATGTTTGGAACAAAAGTAGCGAAATAATCGAGAAAAACAAATTTTTTCAAAATGAATTTTTTACCTCTGCCGGCAAAATCCTCTGTAAATACCCTCTTTCATTTCGTTTCTTTTTCTCCTTTTGAACCTCTGTTCGGAGGTGTAGCGGAAAAAATTCACAATATCGGGTTATAAATTGCGGTCGGTGTTGTATTACTCTGCGGAGGGATGGCACGGTTGCCGGGCGAACCGGTTTTGCCGCTTTTTTTGTGCGGGGGATCACAACCGGTTAAAATGTCAATGTCGCAGCGTGCTGCAGGATTTCGCACGTCGCGTGCCGTCCTGTTTGCATGGAACTACTAACCACAAAATACTGCTATTATGAGAAAAATTGCGATCTTAATTATGACGCTGTGCACGGCGTGGGCTCTGGTTTCATGCGGGAAGACGTCCGATGTCGTCTATGTGAAGGACTATCTGACCGATGAGATGCTGAAAACGGATGCGTATCCTGCCATTCGGGCTGCCATCGAACAATGCGTGGCCAATGGCGGCGGGACCCTTGTCCTGCCTGGCGGGACCCTGCCTGTCAAGCGGGATTTCTGCTTTGAGAGATATATCTATGTGAGCAACAACGAACATGGACTGTTTCGCATCGCGTTCGATTTCGACGGCATCGAGAACCTGACCATCGAGGGCAACAACACCCTGTTGCTCTTTACCGGATTCATCTCGCCGTTCTACTTCAACAATTGTCGGAATGTGCTGGTAAAGGATCTTTCGATCGACTATACACGTCCGTTCAATGCCCAGGGAACGATCATGGCGACGGGGAAAGGGTGGATCGATGTGAAGTTCCCCGACGATTACCGCGTCTCCTTCCGCAACGAGATGCTCTGTTTCCAGGACGAGGAGGGGACGATTTATCCCTATAAGAGCCTGCTGGAGTTTGACGGGAAGAAACGTGAGGTCGCCTACGGAGGCCGCGACTTTTGGAACTACGGGCTTCGGGCGAAACGCTGCGACAACGGCAACTACCGCGTGTATGTCGACGACGAGGTCAAGGTGAGCGTCGGCAACGAACTGGTCTTCGGCCCCACGCATCGCAAATGCTGCGGGTTCACGCTCGACTACTGCGAGGGATTCGAGCTGCGCGACGTCAACCTGTACCATTGCGGCGGTATGGGCATCATTGCCCAGCGGTCGAGGGACATCGCCCTGAACCGGTTCGTGATCACCCCGACGCCCGGGACCAATCGCGTCGTGAGCGCCACGGCCGACGCGACGCATTTCGTCAACTGCGGCGGCTATATCCGCATGACGGATTGTCTCTTTTCGAACCAGATGGACGACCATACCGATATTCATGGATGGTATGCAATGGTGCGGGAGAAGAGCTCGCCCAATAGCGCCGTGGTGTGGGTACTGTACGGAATCGACTTTGCCACTCCGGGCATGAAGATGGAGGTTGTGGACCACGAGACGATGAATGTCTACGGGTATGTTACCGTGAAGGAGGTGAAGAAGTACAACAGCCAGCTCTCCGAGATCGTGTTCAACGAACCGCTTCCGGAGGGGTTGCAGGTCGGAGACGGATTCGGTTGTGCCAAGCAGGACCCCGAGGTCTATATCAAGGGGTGCCGGTTCCAGAACAACCGGGCGCGCGGCCTGTTGATCGGAACCCGCGGGAAGACGGTTATCGAGGATTGCTACTTCCACACGCCGGGATCGGCCCTGCTCTTCGAGGGTGACCTGATGCACTGTTACGAGCAGTCGGGCGTGCGTGATGTCACGATCCGCAACAACGTCTTCGAGAACTGT
Organism: Candidatus Alistipes intestinipullorum; assembly: GCA_019113885.1. Lineage (GTDB taxonomy): Bacteria > Bacteroidota > Bacteroidia > Bacteroidales > Rikenellaceae > Alistipes > Alistipes intestinipullorum. The sequence goes on from DXGO01000072.1 coordinate 20,178, forward strand.
CTCTACGGCAATGAAAGCTGGGGTACGGCCTATATCAATATGAACTGCTCTGCCATCGACCGTGAGAATACGCGCTACCACAAGAACGTGGTTGTCGAAAACAATACGTTCCGCACGTCGGATCCCCGGCTGGTGGATATTTTCTGCGTCGACGGTTTCGTCTTCCGTAACAACAAGGTCGAGCAGACGTCGGCCTATCCCTTCACACTGACCGATTACGAGGAGTTCCGCGTTGCGGACTGCGACCATGTCGTGATCGAATAGCCCTTGCGGTGCATCCACCCGCTTCTGCTGCGTGAGGGGGCCCGGACCGCCTTTTCCGGAAGATTTTACCCGAGAGGGAACAAAATGATGGGAGGGCCGGAGGAGCGGCCCGATCCCTTCTGCAGCAACCATGCGAAGCCCTGCAGACAGCAATGTCTGCAGGGCTTCGCGTCTTTCGGCCCCTGGTGGAGAATGCGATGACGGAGCCCGTGCCCTGGACGGAAATTGGCCGTCCCGATTTTTTGCCTTATTTTTGCAGCCGATTCGTTCGACTGGTACATTTGACTGACACCGATTTGGATATGGATAACCGTTTCCAGACAGATACGCCTACGCCTCCCGTCCGGCGCGGCGGACTCTTTGCCCTCACCCCCCCTTGCTGGTCTTTCTGGTCAGCTACCTGCTGGTCTCGCTCCTTGCCGGGGATTTCTACAAGATGCCCATCTCCGTGGCCTTCATCGCCGCCTCGGTCTACGCCGTGGCCATCATGCGCCGCATGCCCTTTGCCGAACGCATCGGTCGCTTCTCGCGCGGTGCTTCGGATGCGAATATCATGCTAATGATCTGGATCTTTGTGTTGGCCGGGGCCTTTGCCGAGTCGGCGCGCAGTATGGGGGCCGTCGATGCCACGATCTCGCTGACGCTCCGCCTGCTGCCCGGAAATCTGCTGCCCGCGGGGCTCTTTCTGGCCTCCTGTTTCGTCTCGTTCTCGATCGGCACGTCGGTCGGCACGATCGTGGCACTTGCCCCCGTGGCTGCCGGCCTGGCCGGCGAAACGGGGTTGAGCAATGCCTGGCTGACGGCCATCGTCGTCGGGGGTGCTTTCTTCGGCGACAACCTCTCGTTCATCTCCGACACGACCATTGCCGCCACCCGGACCCAGGAGTGCGACCTGCATGACAAATTCCGCGTCAACGTGCGCATTGTGGCCCCGGCAGCTCTCGTGACGCTGGCTATCTATCTCGTTACGGGAAGCGCCGTCCACGTCCCGACCGATTCCGATCCGGTAGACTACTTCCGCGTCGTGCCCTATCTGCTGGTGCTGGTCACGGCCATCGCCGGGATGAACGTCATGAAGGTCCTGTTGCTCGGAATTGCCGCATCGGGAGTGATCGGCCTGGCGTCGGGCAGTTTCACGTTAATGGAGTGGTGCGGCGGCATGGGGCAGGGCATTACCGGCATGGGCGAGCTGATCATCGTCACGCTGCTGGCAGGCGGTCTGCTGGAGATGATCCGCCTGAACGGCGGCATCGACTGGATCATCGGGCGGATGACACGCCATATTTCGGATCGGCGCGGTGCCGAAGGGACGATTGCGGGGCTGGTCTGCCTGGCCAACCTCTGCACGGCCAACAACACCATCGCCATCCTGACCGTGGGGCCTATTGCCCGGACGATTGCCGGCTGTTTCGGGGTGAGCCGGCGCCGTAGCGCGAGTCTGCTCGACACCTTCTCGTGCTTTACGCAGGGGTTGCTGCCCTACGGTGCGCAGATGCTCATGGCCGCGGGGCTGGCATCGCTTTCGCCGCTGGAGATCATGCGTTACCTCTATTATCCGTGGATTCTCGGCGCGGTGACGCTGCTGGCTATCCTGCTTCGCTATCCGCGGCGGGTTTGAGCCGGTCAGAACCTTCGATGCAGGCCTCTTCCCTCCTCGATGCCTTTTTCTGCATCCCGGATAAAAAAATCCCTGTAGATTTTGATCTACAGGGATTTGCCATTTTTTGAGGGCTTCTTGGTGGAGAATACGAGATTCGAACTCGTGACCTCTTGCATGCCATGCAAGCGCTCTAGCCAGCTGAGCTAATCCCCCGTTTGTGGGTGCAAATATATATGGAAAAAACGACTCCACCAAATCCGGATCGAAAAAAACAATGCCGGGAAGCCTGTTTTTTTGCTCCCCGGCGTTGTTTCTGTTTCGTTGCACACCAGTTCCTTGCGGCTTTGTTCGGCCGGACTGTGTGTGCTCTTCCTGCTTGTGCGGCGTTACTCCACCTCCCAGGTGGCACCCGAACGCAGCAGGTCGTCGACGCAGTGAATCTTGCTCGAAGCCTTCACCTCCTCGACCTGGCGCTCTACCGCCCGGTCGTAGACCGTATCGTCCTCCACCGAGCGGATCACGCCTACGGCTACCGGATAGTCGGGGTATTTCATGGCCGCCAGCATCGAGTGCAGCGTCGTGTCGCGCTCATGGGCGTCGTGCGTCAGGATGTCGTCGAGCGTATAACCGTCCTGACCCACCGTTACGACCTTCAGCTTCATGTTCTCGAAGACCAGTCCCTTTTCCCGGTTGGCCCCGAAGAGCATCTTCTCGCCGTGGCGCAGCGTGATGGTGTGTTCGGCGCGCGTAGCCTTGTCTCCGGCAAAGGCCGCATGGGTCTTGTCGTTGAAAATTACGCAGTTCTGAAGCGCTTCGACCACCGAAAGCCCCTTGTGGCAGGCAGCCTCGACGAGGCACTCCTTCGTCAGCTGCACCTCCATGTCGATCGTCCGGGCGAAGAAGGTCCCCTTGGCGCCGATGACCAGCTCGCCGGGGTTGAACGGCTTTTCGACCGTACCGTAGGGTGAGGTCTTCGTGATCTTGCCCAGTTTCGAGGTGGGCGAGTACTGCCCCTTGGTCAACCCGTAGATCTCGTTGTTGAAGAGGATGACGTTCAGGTCGACGTTGCGCCGGATGGCGTGGATGAAGTGGTTGCCTCCGATGGCCAGCGAGTCGCCGTCACCG
>DXGO01000073.1 GCA_019113885.1 Candidatus Alistipes intestinipullorum
CAAATTCCGAGATCGTATAATTCCGATTCAGAAGTCCTTGAGAGAGTTGCTCGACATAGGTAAAGACAACTTCATTCTCATACTCCATGTGCCTGCGGACCTCTGTTACATATTCGTCGTAGAACTTCACGATCAACATGGCTATGTCCGTACTCCCGGAGCAATCTATCGATTCGATCAGTTTACGGCGGATATTGGGCAGGTTGAAATCCAGAAAATATTCGTGTGCCTGTTTCAAATAACCGATCAGGGACGGCAGAGAAACCGATTCGCAATGATACTCTCTGTCCGAAACAAAATTAGCCACCTCCAGGAACGTATTTTCATCCACATGGTGTGCCCGGCACACGTCCCTAACCGATTTGTCTCCAAAGCCCAGCGATATGCCGAAGCGTCCCATCACCAGCAGCAACGCGCTGTTGTCATTGACCATATCCCGCATTCTGGCCGTCGGTTTATAGCCTGCTGAATTATTCATCTTGCTCCTTCTGAACCCTTCTGTTTGTTGCTGCAAATTTACTCACCTATTTATAGGGGAGCAATACTCAAAAATAGTGAGAAAGGCGCCACAAGCCGCTGCAAAATACCGAAATCGGGTTATTGCCCACGGCCTGCCGCACGGGTAATTTTGCATCCGAAAACAAAAACACAAACGATATGAAAATCAAATCTGCACTTATGATGTTATCCGTCGCAGGCGTCATGATGGCGTGTGACAAGGATGAAAACGGCTCGAAAACGGTCGATTTTGCAGGCAACTACGACGGCTATACGCTGGCCAGCTGCAACTATTTCCAAAACATGATCTCACCGAACGAAACCGTCGTAATCACGAAAAATACGGACGGCTCCGCTTCCGTATCGTTCACCTCCTCCACATGGGGAGAATTTACCATCACCGATGCACAGGCGAGTGTAAACGGTGACATTTGCACCCTTTCGGGCAGCGGGCAGACGCAAATGGGCATGGGCGGAAGCACCTCGTCCTACGACTGCACTTTCACGGCCGAGATCAAGTCGCAGCATGATGCCCGGATGGAATTCTCGATCCCGGCCGTCATGGGCGGCATGACCCTCACGTTCCAGACGGGCGACGCCCCAGTCGACCTGCTGCTGGCCGGCACGTACAATGGATATACGGATGCCGACTGCAGCATGTTCCAGGATCGCTTCACCGACGGCGAGAGCGCGACGCTGACCGCAAACGGGGACGGGACCGTAAAGGTCCTCTTCGAATCCGCCTCATGGGGGACCTTTACCGTTGAGTCGGCCACTGCAACCAAAAAGGGCGAAGAGTACGTCTTTACGGGCAGCGGCAGCGTGGCCATGGGAATGAGCGGCTCGACGGCCGATTATGACTTTACGGTAAGCGGCAGGACCAATACGGCAAAGGATGACTACGCCATCACGTTCACCGTGCCGGCCGTGATGGGCGGACTGACCGTCACGCTGCTGCCGGGAACGGCCCCCGCCACGGAAGAGTAATTCTCGGAAAAAGCAGGATTGGCCATGAACCGCAAACAGACTGGGCTATGCTTGTCGGGAGCGGCACTTCTGATGTCGCTTACGGCCTGCAACGGCATCCTCGAAGGCATCTATGACACGCCCTCGTCCGGGACCGGGAGCGAATACGGGTTTATCCTTGTCGACGAGGGCGCCCGCACGGGACGAATCTACATCGACGCCACGGATTACACCGAATGGCATTATGTCGATCTGCACGGCAAACTGGTGACCACTGCGGCAGTGGGTGCAGCCGCTCCCGAGACGTGGGATTTCGCCGTACACCGATATGACACGAAGACCAACGGCGGCACCGTCTGGGAAAGCCAGGCGGGGTCTTTCGATGCTCTACCCGTTCCGGAATCGGTTTCCGAAGAGCAATGGACGGAAGATGAATGGACCACCGATCGCATCACGGTCGACATGTCGCAGATGATGGACGGCATCATCCTCTACGCCGAGGATTACTGGAACCCATGCCTTTCGCGCTGGCTCGATGTCGACACCTCGACCATGCCGCCGATCTACACCCTCTCGGGGAAGGTCTACCTGCTCCGATTGAGCGACAGCACCTTTGCGGCCCTGCGCCTCGTGAACTTCATGAACGACGCCGCCGTGAAGGGATATATGACCATCGACTACCTCTATCCAGTTGAATGATGATGAAACCGTTTGTACTCTTTCTTTTCGGAGTGCTGCTTGCCCTGCCGACCCGGGCCCAATACAAAATATCCGGCACCGTTTCGGATGTTACGGGCCGGCCGCTCGCTGGGGCAACCATTACCGTGAAGGAATTGCCGTCGCTCGGAGCCGTCGCCGACATGGAGGGACGTTATGAGATTGCACTTCCCGGTAAAGACACCTATACGCTTTGCGCCTCGTTTGTCGGGTACGAAGCGGCCTTCGAAAAGGTCGGCGGCGGGCAATCCGGCAAGCTGAATTTCCGGCTTGCGGAGCGCTCCACGATGATGGATCAGGTGGTGGTAACGGCCACACGCACCCCCAAGCTGCTGAAGGATGTCCCGATCGTCACCCGTGTTATCTCCGAAGCAGACATCAAACAGGTCGATGCGACCCATATCGGCGATCTGTTGCAGAGCGAGCTGCCGGGCATCGAGTTCTCCTACTCGATGAACCAGCAGGTGTCGCTCAACATGTCGGGATTCGGCGGCAACTCGGTGCTCTTCCTCGTCGACGGCGAGCGGCTGGCGGGCGAGACGCTCGACAACGTGGATTACAGCCGCCTGAACATGGACAATGTCGGGCGCATCGAGATCGTCAAGGGGGCTGTTTCGTCGCTCTACGGCTCGAATGCCATCGGCGGCGTGGTGAACATCATCAGCAGGGAATCGCAGGAGCCGTGGTCGATCAACCTGAACGGCCGTTACGGAGCCCACGACGAGCTGCGCTACGGAGGTTCGGTCGGATTCAATCAGGGACGGTTCAACTCGATGACCAATGTCCAGTACACCTCGATCGACGCCATCGACCTCTCGAAAGGCACCGACAACGCGGAGGTCGGCGATTACAGCACCATCTACGGTCATTCGGCGCTGAACATCAAGGAGCGGCTCATCGTCACGGCGGCCGACGGGTTGAAGTTCACGGCCCGGGCCGGTTATTTCTTCCGGGAGCGGGACGCTTCGGAGAGCATCAAGGATCGTTACCGCAGCTTCTCGGGCGGTCTGAAAGGCAACTGGGCGATTACGCAGTCCGATGATCTGGAACTCTCCTATGCCTTCGACCAGTACGACAAGAGCGACTATCTGGTCCCCACGTCGCGTGACGTGCGCGACTACAGCAACGTGCAACACACCCTGCGCACGCTCTACAACCATACTTTCTCCGGGAAACACATCCTCACCGTCGGCGGCGACTACCTGCGCGACTACCTGATGTCCTATCAGTTTACGGACAACGGCAGCCATACGCAGCATACGGCCGACGCCTTCGCACAGTTCGACTGGAATCCGCACCGGAAGTTCAACCTCATTGCCGGAGTACGTTTCGACTACTTCTCGGAGACGCGTCTCTCGCACCTCTCGCCAAAACTCGGCCTGATGTATAAAGTCGGGAACTGCTCGCTGCGCGCCTCCTATGCCGGAGGATTCCGCGCCCCGACCCTCAAGGAGATGTACATGGACTTCTACATGGGCAACATCTTCATGATCTACGGCAACCCGAACCTGAAGGCCGAGACGAGCCACAACTTTTCGCTCTCGGCCGAGTACATGGCCGGGCGGCACAGCTTCACCGTGACGGGATTCTACAATTTGGTGGACAGCCGCATTACCACGGTCTGGAACCAGGAGTTGGCCGGGCAAGTCTACACGAACATGTCACCGCTGCAAGTGGCCGGAACCGAGGCCAATGCGTCGGGACGATATGCGAGCGGCATCTCGTGGCGCGTGTCGTATGCCTACACGCGCGAGATGATCGAGCGGGGACAGCCGCTCCTCTCCTCAACCCGCCCCCATGCGGCCACGGCGCGCCTGGCCTATGACAAACAGTGGAAGAACTACGGTCTGAATGTGTCTCTGTCGGGCCGCTGGCTGTCGCGTGTCACGTGCGACGTCTACACCGAGTTGACCTCCTACGAGGAG
>DXGO01000074.1 GCA_019113885.1 Candidatus Alistipes intestinipullorum
CGTGCCAGACGAATTTTAACAGCCATTTGCTATAAAATTTTGTTAATAAAAAGTAAAAAAGCTCACCCGTATCGGGCTATTAGCGTGCAAATGTAGGGAAAATATCCGATTCGACAAAAAATCGGACGAAAAAAAGAGTGATCCCGGCGCGGCTCGAACGCGCGACCGGCAGATTAGAAATCTGCTGCTCTATCCAACTGAGCTACGGGACCGACCTTTTCGTTGCGGGGGCAAAATTAAGAAAAATAAGCGTTACTGCCAACTTTTTGCCCCGGCGTGATGAAAAAGATTTCGTATGTCGGGCGGGTGCCGCCGTCCGTACGCTGTCGAACGAGGATCGTATCTCGTCCTGGATGTCTTACATACAGGTCTCTTGGCCCCAGGTGCCGCGTTCGCCGCGTTTTCCGATCGGAATGCCCAACCCGAAGGTGAGGTTCATGGTGTTTTGCTTGATTGGAATCCATTGAGGCGTATGGCGCGAGAGGAGCATGTCGGTGCCCACGAAGAGGTTGATCCATCCGGGCGAGAGGTTCATGGCCAGGCCGACGGCGCCGCTGCGGTTGTCGAGCACGGAGTAGCTGCCCGAGAGGGTGAACCAGTGGATCGGCTGGAAGTTGACCGATCCGGTGATGTTGTGATAGGTACGGTAGGCCCAGAAACGTGCCGAGTAGAGCAGTCCGAACCCTATTTTGCGCTGCCAGAGGCGGTATTCGATTCCAGCGTTGAGGGTCGTACGGAGCATTTTGTTGGCGCTTTTGCTCTCCGTGGGGCGGAACTTGAGCATCTCGAATTCGAAGTCGGGAACACTTTCGGAACCGCTGCCAGAGATGGTCGTGCCGGTGAACTCGAGGTGCTGGGTCGACACTCCGGCAATGGTGTTGCTCTGGCTCCAGTTGACGAATCCGAGGTCGACGATCGCCAGCGATGCCTGCAGGTCGGGGAGAATGTCGTATGTGGCGCCGAGGTCTACGGCGAACCCATATCCTGCGGGCTTCGTGGGTTTCATGTTGATGTCGTTGAACTCGAACGTCTCGCTTCCTTCGGGCATGTCGACCGAGGCTCCACCCATTGTGACGTCGAGGCTGCCCTCGGCATCGACGCTCCAGATGTCCTCCTGCATCGTGACGTCGAAGCGCGAGTACCGGACTTCGGCGCGCGTCAGTCCTGCGAGGAACTTGACGCGGGCTCCGACGTAAAGCCGGTCGTCGAGCAGCGGGAACGAGTAGTTGAATCCCGCCTCGAGATAGTTCTCGGTCGAGACGCTGATGTTGCCGATGTTGCCCTCCTTGCCGAGCTTGAGGAACTCGAAGAGCGAGTAGGGCAGGCTGGTGTTCTGTGTCGCGCGAACGCCGATGTCGAACGACCAGAAGTTCTTGCGGTTGGCGGTGTACTTACCGATCCCGAAGATATTGACCCGCGTGTCGACGCCGAGGTAGTTGTCGGGCTTGAGGTTCGCGAGCGCCTGGGCTGCGGAGACCGATTCGTCGAGCAGCGTCACGAGCTTCCCGTCGTGGGGGTATACGAAGCTGTTGAGAGCCACGTTGCCGCCCACGGTGAGCTGGATGCCGCCGAGGGCGGGCAGGTTGAGGTAGCCGCGCTGCGGGGCGAAGGCCGGGTTGAACTGCGAACGGAACGTCGATCCGTCCATGAAGTAAGCCGTGGGGTTCTGGGCCGAGGCGATGGCGGCCAGACATGTCGCAGCGATGAGAAGTATCTGTTTTTTCATGAGTGACCGTCTTTTAGATGTTGAACTTGATGCCGCCCCGCTTGATGATGTGGAGTGTCATCTCGATTTGTGCCGATTCGTCGTCGACCGGGGTGTTGAGGAATTCGCTGTCGCCGGGGTAGTAGCGCTCGAATGTTACCGGGATGGTGATCTCGGCGCCGTCGACAAGTTGCCGCAGCCCTTCGGCATAGACCCGGGTATCGATGCTTTCGGCGATTTCATTGACCTCGCGCGTGGCGTCCACGGCGATGTCGAAAGCCACGATGTCGTCCCATCCCGAGGAGAATGCCGGGCGGGCCTTCATCGAAATGGGGAGTTTGCAGACGATCTCACCGGCGAGGTTGAGCGTGTTGGTGGGATTGGGGGTTCCTTCGGGATCGAGGTTGTCGACGAGCATGTCGACGACATCGCTGCCGATGTCGATGCCGTTGATCTCGTAGTGCAGGGGCTCTACCTGCAGGTCTGTGGCGAAGTATTCGGTGAAGTGCCTGCGGAGTTCGCTGAGTACCTCGGGCGATTCGTAGGCATATCTGAAAGCCTTCTCGAGGCTGTCGGGGCGCGATGCCGGGACTCCGAGCACCTCTGCGAAGTCGGAGGCATAATCTTCGACGATGAGAGTGGTGATTTCATCGAGCTTCCCGGGGTTGGAGTTCATCTCGGCGACCAGGTTGTCGAAGAGTGTTCCGTTGTAGTCGGCGTCGTTGATGCGCGAGAGGTCGAGGTAATCGAGACCTTCCGGTAAGACTGCCGGGAGCCATTTCTCGGCCTTGGCGCAGAGTGCGAGAATGTTGGTTTGATCGTTGACGATTTCGCTCATCGACACTTGCACGGTGACGAGCGGCATCTTCGTGACCGACGAGGCGTCACCTATGGCGATGTTGTCGGTCTGCAGTTTGGAAAGATCGTACGTGCTGTCCACGCATGCGGTCATGATTCCGCCGCAAGCACACACCAGACAGAGGAAAATTTTCTTCATGCGAAAGAAATAGAGAATTTAGATAATTTGGGTATGGAAAAACGCCGAAAGATACGACTTTTCCCTTTATTGACAAAATAAAAGCATTCGAGAACATTTTTTTGTATCACGAATGTCACACCGGAGAGGCCTTGGGGCGAGTCTGCCGGGAATTTGCCGGAAAAAAAGTCTGCCGGGCGCGTTGCGGACCCAGTGGGAATTTGCTACCTTTGCGACGTATGTCCGATCCCGACGTTAAAAATACACTGCGCGAACAGGTCGCGCTGTTGCCCCTCTCGCCCGGGGTCTATCAGTTCCTCGATCGTACCGGGAAGATCATCTATGTGGGAAAGGCCAAAAGCCTGCGCAAGCGAGTCTCCTCCTATTTTGTCAATTCGCGGGAGCATTCGGCGAAAGTCCGGGCGCTGGTGCGGCAGATCGTCGAGATCCGCCACATTGTCGTCGGGAGCGAGGCTGATGCCCTGCTGCTCGAGAACTCGCTGATCAAGACCCTCCAGCCGCGTTACAACATCCTGCTCAAGGACGACAAGAGCTATCCGTGGATCGTCGTGCGGCGCGAGCCTTTCCCGCGGGTCGAATCCACGCGGCAGGTCGTCCGTGACGGCTCGCGTTACTTCGGCCCCTACGCCTCGGTGCAGCAGCAGCGGAGCATCCTCGAATTCATCCGCAGCGTCGTGCCGCTGCGTACCTGTCGGCTCAACCTTTCGCCGTCGGCCGTTGCCCGGGGGCGGTATTCGGTCTGCCTGCAGTACCACCTCGGCAACTGCAAGGGACCCTGTGTCGGAGCGCAGTCGGAGGAGGAGTACGACCGTCAGGTCGATTTGGTCGTCTCGGTGCTGCGGGGCGACCTGCGTCCCGTGCGGCGGTTTCTGACCGACGAGATGGAGCGGGCTGCCGGGGAGTTGCGTTTCGAGGCTGCCCAGGCCTACAAGGCACGCATCGAGGCCCTCGACCACTATGCCGCCCGCTCGGTGATCGTCAGTGCCAGCCTTACCGATGCCGACGTCTTTTCGCTGCTCTCCGACGAGGAGGATACCACCGTCTACTGTAATTGCCTGCGTGTACGCCACGGCTCGATCGTCTCGGTCCAGACGCTGCGCCTCTCGGCGGGCATCGAGGCCGACAATGCCGAGCTGCTGGCCTATGCCATCCGCCACGTGGCCGAACATTTGCCCGAAGGGGAGCGGCTGGCCCGCGAGGTGATCGTCCCGTTCCTGCCTGCGGCGTCGCAGCTTTTCGACGGGGTAACCTTCACCGTGCCGCGGCGGGGCGAGAAATTCGATCTGCTGGAGTTTTCGCTCAAGAGTGCCCGCATCTACCGGGCCGAGCGCCTCAAGAACCTAGAAATCAAGAATCCCGAGCGCCATACCGAACGATTGATGTCGGCCCTTCAGAAGGAGCTGCGCCTCGACCGGCCGCCGCGCCACATCGAGTGTTTCGACAACTCGAACCTTCAGGGGTCGCATCCTGTGGCTTCGTGCGTGGTATTCCGCGACGGCAAACCCTCCCGCAAGGAGTACCGCCATTTCAACATCCGGACGGTGGAGGGTCCCGACGACTATGCCTCGATGCGGGAGGTGGTTTTCCGCCGTTACAGCCGGCTTGTGGCCGAGGGGTCGGAGCTTCCCGACCTGGTCATTGCCGATGGAGGCAAGGGGCAGATGGGGGTGATCCACGAGGTGCTGACGGCCCTTGGGCTCGACATTCCGATCGCCGGGCTCGCCAAGGACGACCGGCACCGCACGGCCGAACTCTATTGCGGCTATCCGCCGTTGCTGGTCGGGTTGCGTCCGACTTCCCCGGTATTCCACTTCCTGACCTCTGTTCAGGACGAGGTGCACCGCTTTGCCATTACGTTCCACCGGCAGAAACGGAGCCGGGCGTTTCTCCACAGCGAGCTGGAGCAGATCGAGGGCGTGGGGGCAAAGACCCTGGAGACGCTGTTGCGCCATTTCGGGACGGTTGCCAAGGTCCGTGCCGCAGGTTATGAGGAACTTGCGGCGCTGGTGGGGCCGGCGAAGGCGAAAAAAATCCGGATGTTCTACGAAAAGTAGCCGGAAGTTTTTGAAAATCCCGAAAAAACACATTATCTTTGTCCGACCGATTCGGCAGGGATGCCTGTTCTTCAAAGCGTCAGTGGCGCAGGGTAGGGCAGGAGCTGCTGCCAGAGGCCCGGATGGCGGAATCGGTAGACGCGTTGGTCTCAAACACCAATGACAGCAATGTCGTGCCGGTTCGACCCCGGCTCCGGGTACCAAGAAAAAATCCCAGATAGCCTATATTTGCTATTTGGGATTTTTGTTTGTCTGTCCTGTTCCTGTTTAGGTCGGTCTCTATCCTTATGACTGTTGTGTCTCTTCGGGCAGAGCAAGGGGAATATCGGGATAAAGTCCTTCGCAGGGTCGCATCGGTTCCAGAAATTGCAGACGGCTGGCGGTCCGGAGAAACGTCCAAAAATCCGTAGGGAAGTGTACGACCTGCCCCACGTCGGAGCGGAGTGTCGTCAGCACCACGCGGCCGTCACTCAGCAGTCCGATGTGTTCGAGTTTTTCGCTGCCGAACATTCCGGGACGGATGCGCAGCACCTCCCCGGTCGTGCGGTTCCAGAGCCGGGCAAAATCGAGCCGCATCGAGTCGCATGCTCCTTTGAGCAGGACCCAGTCGCCGCCAAACGGGAGAAGTCCCGACCAGGGATCCATGTTCTGCAGTCGCGAGGCCCGGCAGCGGCGTGTATCGACATCGAGTTCCAGCAACCGGGCTACCAGTTCCCGGTCGGAGAAGCCGCACATCACCAGGCGGCCGGTTCCGGGGACAGGGATGGAGCCGTTGAATCCGTCGCCGCTCGACAGGTGGAAGCCCAGCGGAGTGAGCGTGCCGTTGTCGTAACGGTACGTCTCTTCGCCGTGAGCAAGGAGGATGCGCCCGAGTCCGTCGCAGGCAAACTTGCAGGGATGTTGCGCCTTGGGCAGCGGAAATCGCTGGACACGCTCTACTCCTTGGGGATTCATCGTAAGGATTGTGGCGCTCTGCCGGTCGCCGAAGCAGAGGTAGCGTCCGAACCATCGGGGGCGTTGGTCGAGGAAAAGAAAAGGGGATTCCTGTTTCGGCAGGTCGCACAGCCGTTTCCACCTATTCGCTGCAAGGGGGTCCTTGCCTCCGAGGAGCATCCAGCACTGCATGGGCGGAATGTAGTAAAATGCCGCATAGAAATCCATCTCCGGGGAGTAGGTCAGGCAGCAAAACCGGTTCCAGCGCACCTTGACCGGTTGCAGCGGGCGCTGGCGGAGGTCGACGACGAAATTCCCCTGCCACTCCTCCGCATCGCGGCTTTTCCAACGTCCGCTGCAGAAGTCGCCGGCCAGCGAGTCGAGCATGTAGTCGGCGTCGTCGGGCCACGGCACCTCTTCGCAGGGCATTTCGCGTTCGGGGGTGATCGCGCGGGCCGGGGTGCCCGGTGCGCGTCCCGACTGCTTCAACAGCCGACAATATTGACCCGCCTCCCGGCAGGCCTTTTCGAAATCCGTGGCGTGAGTCTCCGGCTGCAACGTGAGGAGGTAGACATCGTCGCCGTCGAGGTCATAGAGCCGGTATCCGAAACAGGTCAGTTCCTGTCCGACAGCCGCAAGTCCCTCCTCGTGCGAGCGGCAGGCATATTGCACCCCGATCTCGTCGAATCGGGCGTCGTGTAACGCCGAAATCTCCCCGCCCCATTTTTTTCGCATCTCAGCCAGCGAATCGTTCACATCTCCGTCGTATTTGAGCAGGTCCAGCGCCCCCTCCACGGCCCGCTCGACCTCCAGGGATTTGCCCCTTCCTGCCGACGTACCGTCCGCATCGTCCTCCGCCTTCGGCTGGTCCGGCGCCTCCTCTGCGGCCTGCCCGACCTCCGAGGGTTTGTGCCCGAGCTGATCTTCGAGCATCCGCCACACCTTCACGTGGGCATTCCGAATCTTCTGACTCGTGTAGACCATCACGGGCTTGCGCACCAGCCGGATGCCGAACTTCTCCAGCGCGTCGAACAACTCCGGGAGCTGCAGCGGCGTAAACATCCGGTGCTGCATCACGGGGCGGTCTTCGATGAAGAGATCGCCGTGGCCCTCGTTCCATAGGCCGCGCGTCGTGTTGTCGTCGTTGCGGAGCGAGATTTCGTAGCTGTTGTGCTGGCGGCAACTGCCGTAGAGGCTGCGGGGGCTGTTCAGCCGGAGCGTCAGCACCACGCGCCTGCGCCGCTCCTCCTTCGGAGCCGCCGGATCGGCATAGGATTCGCCGTCGGAGGAGAATTGCGTGATGACCTCCCATTCGTATGCCTCGGGCCACGGGATTCCGGCGGCCTCCAGCCACCGGAAGGCCTCCAGCTTGTGTGTGACGGTGTCGTAGAAGGCCTCGATCCGGCTTCTGAGTTCCTGCAGGTGGGGAAATGGGAATCCGTCCAGCAGGCGGACGGTGCGCCGCAGCAGGAACAGCTCCGCGGGATCCTCGGCCATCAGCATGCGCGCCAGCACAAGCAGATAACGCACGGCCGCCGATTCTGCCGAAAGGGCGAGAAGCGCCACGCAATACCAGAACCCCACGATGTCGTAATCCTTCGGCAGGCCCGTCGTGCGTTGGCATTCGCGCTCCGTGGGCGAGGTCGGGAGGATAGCGTAGTCGTCGAGCGTCGCCGCAACGGCCTGCACCACCTCCGCGTCGGCGGCGAACGGCTCCATGCGCAGCACCTCCTTGAGATTGAGGGGAGCGTGGATGAACGATCCGAGTTTGTGGTTGAGGGCGTCGATCTTTTGTATGACGTCGGGAGTGCTGTCGGGCAGGGGCCGAATGTGCAAAGGGGTCATGGTGTCGGGGGTTAGGTTGAAGGATGGATGACTGCTTCAGCAAGGTGCTGACAACCGATTCCCGCCGCCCATAAAAGGGAGGTCGGAACGGTATCTTGCTCCGGCGCTCCGACCTGAACCGTCAGCACGCCGTCATAGGCAACGCCGCCGAACGAGAGGTCCCGGCAACGAAGCCGGTACTCGCCCTCTTTGGCGGGGGAAAAGCGATAGAAGTGTCGGCAGATGCGTGTTGTCGTGCCGTTGCTCCAGGACCCGGTACTGGTGCTCCGAATCCAAGTCAAGGAGCATCCCTCCTGCGTGACGATGGTCGGGGTGTGGTCGGGGTACTGGTCGCAGGAGAGCAGAATTTCGTAGTCCCTCCCGGCCCGCGGCTGTTCGGCCTCGATCGAGAGGCAGCAGCGCACGGTGTCGTTCTCCGGTGCGGCAGCGTGGAGCATGATCGTCCGGGCGGCGCTTCGCGGTACGACCTCGAAATCGGGCCGCTCCTCCGCCGGGGGTTGTACGCCCTGTGCGCTCCAGGCCGGAAGCAGAAGCGCGAGCAGCAGCCCGAATCCTCCTCGAATGAACCTCTCCATCATTGTCCGGTAGTGGGTTCAAAGGGCGACCGATCAAGCAGGGCCTCCTCGGGAATCCCGGCCGCCCGGGGCCAGTAAAACTCATCCTCCGTGTCGTCGCTCCAAAAGAGCGGCAGCATCAGGGGCAGGTACTGGAACAGGTGGCGGCCGTCGGTCAGACTTGCGAAGACCGCGATGAAGGTGTTCATCCGCATTCGCTCGTCCCAGGCAAAGCGCCACGAGAGATAGAGATTCTGCATCCTTCCGGGATGGGTTACCACATCCACGTCACCCTCTCCATCGGGCATGAAATGGCCCGAGTCAAGTGTCAGTTCGCCCAGCTCCATGATCCCTTCGGGGGCTTGAAGAACGCACATCGCCTTGAAACACTCCCGGCGGCGGATCGAGCGGTGGGGAATCGTGGCGCGAACCACCACCCAGACCGAATCCGCGTGCCGGATGGCGTGCTCGACCTCGAAGCGCACCTGCGGACGTTCGAGGGGCTTCAGACGGCGGTTTACCACCTCGGCATCTCGATAGAGCCAAGTCGATTCGGAGGCTACGAACCTTGGGTCGATTTCCGCAGATTTCCGGGAGCTTGCGCAGCCTGTGGCTGCAAGTAGGAGAACGGATGCAATCCAGAGTCGAATTTTCATATTTTTTGTCTTTATGTATAGCGGGCCAGCAGCCAAATAACAAGCCCGACAACGAGGGCTACGGCGAGAAAGCGCACGATGTCGCGCCGGATGGAGGGCTCCTCCTCGGGACGGCAGCGGAACATTCGGGCCAACTCCTCGAAACTTTGACAATGGTAGACCGCTCGTCGGAAGTCGACGGCATTGCGCCAGCACGCCTCCCGAAACCACTCCGACCGGGGGTATTCACGGGCGATCCACGCCTGCAACTCCGGGAGCGGACAATCGCGGACGGTCTCCTCAAAGTCGGTATCGTACCGGACGGCGCGCCGATCGGATGGCCCGACACGACTGTAGAGCCCGACCGGACCGGTCTCCCGGCAGCGGCGGATCGTGTAGCGCCGTCCGGAGGCGTCGACCACCTCCTGCCCGGCCCAGCCGTCGGCCTCGGCGAGTTGCCGGCGTGTCGTCACGTTCTCCTCCCGCCAGTAGACATAAACCATGTGCTCCGCGGGGGCGAGGTAGAAGACCGGGTATTTCAGCGCGGTTTTCATCTTCGTCTCGTCGGGTCCGGCTCCGGCTTCGGTTTTACCATGAATAGCGCACCCACGGGCTCTTCGGGTCGCTCAGCAAGACATCGGCCGTGTTTTTCATCACCGAGTTGTAGGCCCGTTTTCCGCCCCACAGCGAACGTCCGAGGATGTAGCTCATCGCCAGTTCGCGCCACGACCCGCACGCCTCGTGCGCCAATGCGTCGGCACGCCCGATGTAGTGCCACGCCTCCTCTTCCGAAATGTAGCCCATTTCGCAACAGGCGCGTGCCAGAAAGACAATGCGCCCGGCATCCCAGCCCGTCACGCCACAGCGACCGAGCTCCTCCTTCGAGGCGACAACGCCGCACGACAGGAGTTCGTCGAAGGTCTCCTGCAGATTCTCGAGTTGCGAAGTCGCCTTGTCGTAATCCTCCTGCGAGGCCATTCTCTGCTGGAACAGCGCGTCCTGCTGCTGCCGGTCGCCGAGCAGGAAGGCTTCGAGCACCGTGGGCCAGTAGTAGCGGAACCCCTTTTCGCAGAGATAGTCCAGTTGTTCGCGAGCCTCCGCGGTGGAGTCGATGCCCCACCAGCCGCCTACGATCTCGGGCAGCGTGTCGAAAATTCCCGTATGCAGCGAGTTTTGCCAGGCCCCCTGTTGCGAGGCGTACATCGCCCCGATGGCCAGCTGGCGGCATTGTTCCTCGTTGAGCGTCGATTTCGGATTAAGGCAAATTTCCTGAAACGACCGGCGCAGCTTGCGCACCGTCGTCCAGAGCCGGCTGCCTTTCTTGTAGAGCCACGTCAGGACGCCGACCGCCACGGCTGCCAGCGTCACATAGAATTCGATTCCCCGTTCCATCTTGGTTTGTATTTCCCGCTATTTAACCCAGGAGATTTGCCGCCAGGGCGATGTCTCGTTTTCGAACAATTCGGAGACAATTTCCCAGGCTGTCTGGCAATCCTCTTCGTCGCCATGCCAGACGCCGCGCCCGAAGGCGAAGCTCCGGCCGTACTCCTCCCATGAGACGAAGTGCTCGCGGGCGGCGTCGGCGGCCACCTGCATCACCTGCCACATCTCCTCTTCGGAGAGGTAGCCGCAATGGAAGGCCCAGCGCCCGAGGTTGGCGATGCGTACCAGGTCCCAGGCAATGGCTGTCTTCGGGAGCGTCTCGGCCGTGCAGTAACCGTTTCCGATCATGAACTCCGCAATGGACTGCACATCCTCGGCCTTCTCTTCGGGGTCGCCGGCATCGGGCTGGTCGCCACGCATGAGCGCCAGGGCAGCATCGGCGTCGGCGTGGTGCCCCTCGTGGAGGAGCCATTGCACGATCCCGAGCGTCGAGTCGCGGTCGGTGATGTCCCACCAGCTCTGCAGCTGTGCGCGGTAGGTCTCGGTTGTGATTTCACTCTCGACGTCATCCACCGCCTCGTCGTTGTAGACCAGCAACGGTGCGGCAAAGGCCATCAGACGGAGCTGCTCCGCGGTCAGCCGGCACGTCCCGGCGTGCTTGATCTCCCAGCCGTCGTCCTCTCCCAGCCAGTCGAGTGCCGCGGCATTCGCCTCGCACAACGTCTTTTCGAGACTCCCGTCCTGCATTGCCTGCATCGTTGCGGCAGCCTGCGCCATGTTGTTCCGGGCAGCTTCGGCCACGGCGGCAGCATCCACTCCGCCGAGCGTTCCCATCGCAGCCTGTTGCGCCTGAATCTCGGCCAGATCGGGCACGGCGGCCTGCATCTGGGCCATGATCTGTGCCTGCATGTCGTCCATATCGGGCATTCCCGGGATCGAGCCCATCATTGCGCGCATCCGCTCCAGGGCAGCCTCCTGCGCCGCCCGGGCAATCTCCTCGGGGCTTTGGGGTTTCATCTTCTCGTTTGCCATGTTCGATGTGTTTTAAAGTATTCGATCTTTTTATCCTTCGGCTCCGGCGCCGAGCAGCAGCTCGACGATCTCCGTGAAGCCACGTTCGCCGGCATAATAGAGTGCCGTATGTTGGAGGTTGTCCGCCGCATTGATTTCGGCATGGCGCTCCACAAGCAGGCGCACGACTTCGTTGTTCCCGGCACGCGCTGCTACGAGCAGGGCCGTTTCACCCACTCCGTTGCGGGCGTCGATCGTCGCTCCGGCTTCGAGCAGCGCTTCTGCCAAGAAGCGGTTGCCTGCCCGTGCCGCCGCGTGAAGCGGCGTCGAACCGTCGGGTAGCGGCCGGTTCGCATCGGCCCCGGCGTTGAGGAGCATCCGGGCGATGTGCAGGTTCCCGCGTCCGCACGCCACCAGCAGCGGCGTTTCGCCTTCGTCGTTCGGCGCATCGAGCTGCGCCTTCGGGGCTGCAAGCAATGTGCGTACAATCTCCGCCTGATCGTTGTAGACGGCCTGATGCAACGGCGTATTGCCTCGGGCATCGCGGACGTGAGAATTTTCGTCAGCGACCCGGCCCAGCCGTGCCACAACCTCTGTCAGTCCGTGTGCCGTGGCGTAGTCCAGCGCGCGGTGTCCTGCCTGGTCCGTAAGTTCCGTATCGGCCCCGCTGTCGATCAGCCACAGTGCGGCATCCGTACGGCGGTTCTCCACAAGTCGCATCAGCGGGGTGCAGCCTTCGTTGTCGGCGGCATCGGGATCGGCCCCGGCGGCGAGAAGTTTGGCGAGAATTTCGCGGTTCCCCTTCCTGGCGGCCGCATGCAGGGGCGTTTCGCCCCGGTTATTGGGCTGAGACGGATCGGCTCCCCGGTCGAGCAGCAGCACGACCAGATCGCGGAAACCTTCGCGGCAGGCGTAGTGGAGTGCCGTGTTGCCTTCGGCGTCGCGGCGGCCGAGGTTGATGCCGCCCCGTTCGAGGAGAAGCTTCGCGATGCTCTTCTGCCCGTTGCGGCAGGCGCTCAGGAAGGTCTGGAAAGTATCCATAGCGTTGATTTTAGACGTGTTCCAGCAAAAATTTAACAAGCGACTCGTTGTTGTTGCGCATGGCAATGTCGAGCGGGGTACGGCCTTCATTGTCGGCAGCCGAGACGTCGGGCCGTCCGAAATCGAAGAGCAGTTCGGCTGCCTGACGCGTCGCCGTATGCGTGTAGCCCTCTGCTGCATAGTGCAACACCGTGCGTCCCATGTTGTCGGCGGCACAGGGGTCGGCTCCGGCCTCCAGCAACCGTTCGAGCATCTCCGGTTGATACGGCCCGGCGCTTCGCGGGCCCAGGAGGTGCATCAACGCCGTGCGGCCCAGCAGGTCGCGGGCATTGGTGTTGACATTTTGTCGAAGCAGGCGCCGTAATGTCCAGAGCGCCAGTTCGTAGTCGTCGTGTTGGCACGCCAGCATGAGGGCCCGTTCGTCTTTGTCCGTCTGTGGGGCATCGGGATGCCATCCCTGTTGTTCGAAGAGCTCCATGAGCGGTGCATACCGCTCCATGCCGTCCGAGGTGCGGCATCCCCGCCCGATCCATGCTGCAAAGGGTGCCAGTCCTTTTGAGGTCCGCCGGTCGGGGTCGGCCCCGGCCCGAAGCAGCATCGCCGCGATCTCGGTTTCGTCCCATTCCAATGCACAGACCAACGGCGTCTTGCCGGCCCAGTCGTTCATTTCGCGCTCGTCGCACTCCGCATTGAGTTCGGCGCCTGCCTGCAGCAGGGCCTCTATCGCTTTCCGGTCCTTTTTGCGCAGCGCCTGGAAAAGGTTCATCCCGCCGGTCTCCAGCGTCAGTTCGTCGAACGGGTCCTCGCCCGAAAGCAGGGCGCCCACCCATTTGGCACCGCCCTCCATGGCGAGGTCAAAGGCCCGTCGTCCGGCCGAGTTCTTCTCGTCGGGGTCGATCTGCCCGCTGTGGAGCAGCAACCCTGCCGTTGCATAGCAGCGCATCTGTTCCGCCTGGAGCTCTTCCAACTCCTCGCGGGCATCCCGCTGCTGCTTCTCGGAGACCCACCGCTCTTCGAAACTGGCGATAAAGCGCTCTTTGCCGGCTATCTCCCGTGCGGTATCGGCGGCGCGGCGGCAGAGGATGTGCAGGGCGTTGTCGCCGTAGCGGTTCGAGGAGTCGAGACGCTGTCCGGAATCGATCAGCACGGCCACCATCGCGTGGTGGCGGTTTTGCACCGCCTCGACCAGCGCCGTCGAGTCACGTGCTGAGCGCGGAAGGTTCGCACCGCGTTCCAGCAACATGCGTGCGGCCCGGGCGATCTGTTCTTCCAAAGAGGCCTCCTTGCTGCGGTGCGAGGCCAGGCGGAAGAGCGGCGTGTGTCCCTCTTCGTCGCGGTCGTTTACCCCGGCCCCGCGGTCGAGCAACGAGGCGATGGCCTCGCAGTCGGCAAATTCGGCCGCGAGGTGCAGCGACGTGCGGCCGTAGTTCTCCTCGTCGCGTGCGTCGATCGGAATCTCGGCAAGGAGTTGTCGCCGACGCTCCTCTTTTGCAGGGCTCGGATAGTAATATAGGTCGTAGAGTTCTCGGAGTGGTGTCATCGGTCGATCTGTTTCAGCAGGTTTTCGATCTGTTCGTATCGGTGCCCGAGGCGGGCGGCAATCGTACGCACCTCCTCGTAGCGGCCCAGCCGAAAGGCGGTTTCGGCCCGCAGGCGGAGGATCAATACGAGTGCGTCGTCGCGCGGCATATCCGGCAGCAGCGGACAACGGGGCAATTTGCTCGCGGCTTCCCAGCGGCGGAAGGCCTCGGGAGGCTGCCGGCGCGACATGGACGGGACACCCGGGCCGGGTTCCTGGCCGGGCTTGTGGTCCAGCAGCCGTTCGGCCTCCGCGACCAGCCGGTGGCACTCCTCGTACCATCCGGCCATAAAGCAGCACAGGGCTTGATTGTAGCGCGTCGGAGCATCCCCGCGTGCACTTCGTCCGAAGCAGTCGTAGGCCTGGGGCCACGCTCCGCAGCAGATGTAGGTGACTCCGGCCGCAAAGAGTCGTTCGGAGTCAGCTCCCGCAGTTGGCGGGGCGCTGCCCATCAGTCCCATTTCCTCTCGGTTAATCGTCGATTGCGACCTCCCCGGCGGCGTTGGCCATGAAGGCCACGGTGTAGTAGTTCGTCACCGTGAAGCGTCCCTGATATTCGGGCGATTCGTTCTTGTCGACGTAGTTGAGTTCGAACTGCACCTCCAGCTGTTTCGACTCCTCGCGGAACTCCTCGCTGCGGTTCCATCGGTCGACCTCGCGCAGCATCACCGGCCAGACGCGGAAGCGGAATATCCCGGCCGACTTCAATGTCAGGTTTTTGCCCTCCTCGTCGGACATTACCAGCGAATCCGCCCCTTCCCCGATCTTTTGGATATAGTCAAAATTGATGGCATCGAGGCTGAGCGGCGTCGAGCATTCGTAGGAGTAGGTCTGGCGGTCGTCTTGCTTCGGACCGTCGGTTGTGAATTTCCCGTCCGTGAGTTGGAACGAAAGGCGGTAGCCGTTGTTGTCTGCGTCAATGTAGTAGACGGCGATCTGCGTAAGGATGTTCTCCAGCTTGCGGTCGTGGTTGTCCTCGCTCCATTCCAGTTCGTAGATTTTGTATTTTGAGGTGTCGACATTTGCCGAGACGAGCTCCTTGATTTTTGCGATACCCTCTTCGGAGGCCATCGGGAAGGTTTCGCCCGAACCGCACGAGGTCAGCGCAAGCGATGCCACAACGATGGCGATCATGGCTTTCATAAATTTCGTATTCATGTTATTTTGTTTTTGTGGTTTCGTCCTTTATCCCAACAATGCGCGAAAGGCCTCGAACTCCTCCCACGAATCGAAATATTTGGCCTCGAAAACGATGTAGTTGTCCGGGGTCTTGACCTTGCACTGGTGCTCCTCCTCGTCATCCTTCACATACTCGATGTCGGTGGTGAGGAACGAGCGGTATTCGACCTTCCCTTTCTCGACTTCGGGATAGGTTACGCGCGTACCGTCGACGGTGATCTTTCCCCCTGCGGCTTTCAGCGCCCGGGCGTTGCGCATGCTCCGCCAGGTGAAGAAGAGCAGCAGCACACCGCCCAGGATCAGAATTGTCGAGAAGACCGCCGGCGAGAGAATCCTCAGGTGGCGGATGCGGATGCCGATGGGCCAGATCGCCGGAACGACGATCATGCCGATACCGAAGGCCAGGTTCGACCATTGGTTTGTGAAGATGCTGGCCGGAGTGTAGTTGAAGCTCCTTTGGGTGCGTTCGAAGGGTTTGTTTTCCATAAAAGTTACCGATTGGTCAGTTTTTGTTTCTGCAAAGATAAAATAAAAAAGCAAAAATATGACCAGTCGGTCATATTTTTGCTTCAAATCTTTGAAAAAGGGCTCCGAGAGCCTCTCAGCGCTTCAGCAACCCGTATATATAGAGGAAGCGTTTTCGGAGAATCCCGACGTCGAGGCCGTCGGAGAAGGACATCTGGTATGCCAGTCCGATAAAAACCTGCCGGAACAGGGCCGCAGCTTCCGGGATGTCGGTATCTTCGCGCAGTTCGCCTTGCTCGACCCCCCCCCGAATAATGTCGTACCAGAGCCGGGACTCCTTTTCCATCCATTCGTGGAGTTTGCGCTTGCCGTCGGGATAGTAGAAAAGTACCTGTTGATAGAGGTGGAAATAGCCGGCATTGGCCAACTGTCCGGGCATCTTCTCGCGCTGGATATTGCCCAGTCGCACGATCTCCGCCATGGTGTGCTCCACGCCCTCAACGTATTTGTCGATGAAGTCTCGCAATGACCCGTTCGACGGGGCAAATTTGTTCGCAGGGTCCTGGAGATGGAAGAGATAGCGGTCGGCTACGGCGATGAACAGATCGAGCTTGGTGGGATAATAGTTGAAAATCCCGGTTTTGGTCAGTCCGACACTTTGGGCGATCATTTGCAGGCTGACGCTCTCGTAATTCATCGACATGAAGAGTTGCAGGGCACTCTGCAGAATTTCCTCCCGATTGGTTTTCATTGTTTTTGTTTTTTCCAACTTCAAAGATACAAGCTAATTTGGGGAAAACGAGGGTTTCATGGATTTTTATGCGCATATTTCCGATACGCGGCCCTTTTTACGGTTCAACGCTTGGAGAAAATGTTGTTTGTCCTTCAATTCTGCCTTCATCATGTTTGGACGGCTTGGTCACTGATTCTTCAGACGGGCTGCAACCGATCTGTCCGACGCATGCCTCATCCCGGGCAGAGGCTCTCCGAGTCCAAGGTCTCGCCTGCCGACGACCGATCGACTACGCCCGCTTGGCCTTATTATCCCAAAATTCGGATTGCGGGTAAGATCGATAGGAACGGTTGGATCGGTTTCATGGCTGTTTTTGTTCTGATATTCAATATACTATGAATTTAAGGGGTTAAAAGCTGTCCTGGGTACTTCTTGTATATTCGGTGCAAAAAACGATGAATGGCATTATGTTTCAGATAATTGTATTACCTTTGTTCAAAATTATTCATAATAAAAAATAAGTCAGCAAGATGCGTTTTTCTCGAATATTCGTATTGCCTGTTGCCCTGTTGGGCACCGTCGCTGCCGCATTGGCTCAGGAGTATCCGTTCCGAAATCCGGACCTTCCGCTCGAAGAGCGGGCCCGGGACCTTGTTTCCCGTCTGACGCTCGAAGAAAAGGCCGCGCAGATGCAGAATGTAACCCCGGCGATTGACCGGCTCGGTATCCCGCCTTACGACTGGTGGAACGAGTGCCTTCACGGTGTGGGACGCTCGGGAGATAAAGTTACCGTTTTCCCCCAGGCGATCGGCCTTGCCGCGACGTTCGACCCCGAAGGTGTGGAACGCATGGGTGAGATTATCTCTGTTGAGGCCCGTGCGATCTATAACGATGCGAACCGTACCGGCCGGGGTGGAATGCAATACAAGGGGCTTACCTTCTGGACGCCCAACATCAATATTTTCCGTGACCCGCGCTGGGGCCGCGGACAGGAGACCTACGGTGAAGACCCGTACCTGACAGGGGTGCTGGGGAAGGCGATCGTACTCGGACTCCAGGGACGTGATTCCCTGCGGTTGATGGCCTCGGCCTGCGCCAAACATTACGCCGTTCACAGCGGCCCCGAGTCGTTGCGTCACGAATTTGATGCGGATGTCAGTGACTATGACCTTTGGGACACCTATCTGCCCGCATTCCGCGACCTCGTGGTCGACGCACGCGTGAGCGCCGTCATGGGTGCCTACAACCGCTTCCGGGGGCAGCCCTGTTGTGCCAGCGACCTGTTGATGGATGAGGTGCTGCGGGGGTATTGGGATTTCTCCGGATATGTCACCTCGGATTGCGGGGGTATCGGGGATTTCATTTACACCCACCGGACCCATGCCGACGGAGCATCGGCGGCAGCCGATGCCGTGATCCATACCACGAACCTCGAATGCGGTGGCGAGTTCTCCCATTTGCCGGAAGCCGTACGGCGCGGGCTGATCGATGAAAAGGAGATCGATGAAGCGCTCGTGACCCTGTTGTCCATCCGGTTCCGCCTCGGGATGTTCGACCCTGCCGATCGAGACCCCTATGCGACGATCCCCTATACGGTTCTCGAAAGCCCGGCACACCAGGCCCATGCCCTGAAGATGGCGCACGAGTCGATGGTGCTGCTGAAGAACAACGGCGTGTTGCCGTTGAGCCAGGATTTGCGTCGTATCGTCGTCCTCGGGCCCAATGCCGAGAACCCGGAGGTGCTGTTGGGAAACTACAACGGATTCCCCTCCAAGATCGTTACGCCGCTCGAAGGAATCCGTACCAGAACCGGTGCGGAGGTGATCTTCCTGCAGGCTACGGACCATACGAAGTCGACAAACTCGCGGGAGGAGATTGCACGGGCTCTTGAAGGCGCCGATCTGGCCATTTTTGTCGGCGGGATTTCACCCTCGCTTGAAGGCGAGGAGGGCGCTGCCGGCCAGGATGCTCCGGAAGGGTTTGTCGGTGGTGACCGTACGACGATTCTCCTGCCCAAGGCGCAGACGGAGGTGATGAAGCAGGTTGTCGAGGCCGGCATTCCCCTGGTATTCGTCTCCATGTCGGGGAGTGCGGTGGCATTCCCGTGGGAGGCGGCGCATGCCGATGCGATTCTTCAGACCTGGTACGGAGGTCAGGCAGCCGGAACGGCTATTGCGGATATTCTGTGGGGTGATTATAACCCTTCGGGGCGTTTACCCGTCACCTTCTATGCTGACGATTCCCAACTCCCGGATTTCACCGATTACTCGATGAAAGGCCGTACTTACCGCTATTTCGACGGTACGCCGCTCTATCCGTTCGGATTCGGACTGAGTTATTCGACCTTCGAGTACGATGCTCCCGTGTGCGATACGCATCGTCCCCGTACGGGCGAATCCGTTCGTGTGACGGCTCGGGTACGCAATACGGGTGATCGCACGGGTGACGAGGTCGTACAGCTTTATCTCAGCCATCCGGATGCTCCGGCGCCCAAGCCGATCCGTGCGTTGAAGGGGGTTCGCCGGGTTACGTTGCGTCCCGGAGAGTCGCAGACCGTTGAATTCGTTCTGTCGGCCCGAGACCTGGCATTGGTGGGGACTGATGGCCGGGTAGCATGCAATCCCGGTCGCGTGGAGTGTTATGTCGGCGGGTCCCAGCCCCGGGATGAGAAAGATGCCGCGGCAAAGAGTTGCGTAATTCGCGTCTCGGGCCCGACGAAGGTGCTGCCCCGATAAACTCCTGCCGCCTGTCGGCGAGGATATTGCCCTGATGGGTCCGCAACCGTGCGGACCGGGCGACACAAAGAGAGGCGTGCGACCAGTACTGGTCGCACGCCTCTCT
>DXGO01000075.1 GCA_019113885.1 Candidatus Alistipes intestinipullorum
GTACCTCAAGGGACTGGTTGCCAAGTACCCCATCGACTCGATCGAGGACGGTATGTCGGAGAACGACTGGGAAGGCTGGCAGCTGCTCACCGCCGAGATCGGCGACAAGTGCCAGCTCGTCGGCGACGACCTCTTCGTTACGAACGTGGAGTTCCTCAAGAAGGGCATCGAGATGGGCTGCGCCAACTCGATCCTCATCAAGGTAAACCAGATCGGCTCGCTCACCGAGACGCTCGACGCCATCGAGATGGCTCACCGTGCCGGCTACACGTCGGTTACGTCGCACCGCTCGGGTGAGACCGAGGACTCGACGATCGCCGACATCGCCGTAGCGACAAATTCGGGCCAGATCAAGACCGGTTCGATGTCGCGTTCGGACCGTATGGCCAAGTACAACCAGCTGCTCCGCATCGAGGAGGAGCTCGGCGACGAGGCTATCTACGGCTACAAGAAGATCTATCGCAAGTAATCCGACGCCCGGACATCCGGGCTGCAGCGGATTCCGCCAGGACGGGGAGGGACGCAAGTCACCTCCCCGCCTTTTTTTACCCGAAGGCATACGACAACCACCACCTCGGCCGCACAAACACACACATACAAACACACAAAAAAGGAGCACCGCCCCAACGATGTGGAGCGGCACCCTCACCTTGCCGCACGGACCCGGGAAGCCGCACGGGCCTCCCGGACTCCACCGGGGCGGTTACTTCTTGCCCGAACCCTCGCCGGACCTCTTCGGCCCGATGGTCTCGAGCATCAGCTCGACCGCCCGTTTTAACTGTGCGTCCTCGCCGCGCAACTGCGCCGCGGGTTCGTTGGCCACATAGATGTCGGGCTCGACCTGGTGGTTCTCGGAGAACTGCCCGCGCATGTCGCGGCACCCCACCTGCGGGATACCGAACACCAGCGTCGGATCGATCTGCGTCTCCCACCATACGGCGGTCATCGTACCCGGCACGGGCGTACCGACCAGCTTGCCGATCCCCAGCTCCTTGTAAACCCACGGCGTGCCGCAGGCGTTCGAGTAGTTGTCCTCGCAGATCAACATGCACGACGGGCGCAGCCACTTGTTGAAGGGATCGGAGCCGATGTACTGCCCGCGCGGCACGAACTGCTGGTACTCCTTGCCGCTGAGCAGCGTCACCACGTCGTCGTGCAGCCAGCCGCCGCCGTTGTGGCGCGTGTCGATCACCACGGCCTCGCAGTTGCGGTAGCGGCCCAGCAGTTCGCTGTAGAGGTGGCGGAAGCTCTCGCTGTTCATCGCCTGGATGTGAACGTAACCCACGCGGCCTCCCGACAGCCGCTCGGTCTCCTTGCGGCAACGCTCGCGCCAGCGTTCGTAGAGCAGGTTGTTGAGTTCGCCGTAGCTGATGCCGCGGATCGTCGTTTCAAACGTCTTGCCGCCCTTGCGGATGCCGAGGCGGATCTTGCGGCCCACCTTGCCCTCGAGCAGCGGGTAGTAATCCTCGCCGGCCTTCACCTTCACGCCGTCGATCGTCTCGATGATGCACCCGGCCTCGACGTCGCTCTTCATTCGCGCGAAGGGGCTCTTGGCGATCACCTCCTGGATCTTCAGGCCGTCGCCCGTATGGCTCTCGTCGAAGAAGACGCCCAGCGAGGCGGTCGGCAACTGCGACATGGGAGCGTAGTAGCGTGCCCCGGTGTGCGATGCGTTCAACTCGCCCAACATCTCGGAGAGCAGCTCCGCGAAGTCGTAGTTGTTGTTGATGTGGGGCAGGAAGCGCTCATAGATGGCGCGGTAGCCCGTCCAGTCGACGCCGTGCAGGTCGACATCGTAGAACTTGTCCTTGACCTGGCTCCAGGCGTGGTGGAAGATGTAGTCGCGCTCGGCGTAGGGACGGTAGTCCTGGAACGCTTCGAAGGCGATCTGTTTGGTCTCTCCCGAAGAAAGGCTCACACGCTTGAGTTGCCCGCCCGAGCAAACATAAAGGTATTTCTTCTCCTTGTCGGCCTCGAAACTACCGCCACCGATACCCTTCACCAACACACGCGTCGAATAGTCTTTCAAATCACGTACCCAGAGGTCCATCGACCCCTCTTCCGACGGGAGCAGGTAATAGAGTTTGTCGCCCTCCTTCGAAAGGTAGGCCCCGATGCCGCGCGACGAATGCACCGTAAGACGTACGACGCGGTCGCGACAGTTCTCGAGGTCGAACTCCAGCGGTTTGACTTTCGGTTCGGCAATAACCTCTCCCTCCTTTATAGCCTTCTCTTCCGCCTTCTGTTCCGCTTCCTCCTTCTTCTCCTCCTCCTTTTTCTCCTTTTTCGACCGGTTCTGCTCGATGAGCGCCAGGTCCTCCTTGTTCATGCGGAACTTTTCGTAGGCCTCCACATCGAAGAACATGATGTAGACGTCGTATTCGGCGCCCCACGACCCGTGACTGCGGTATCCTGCACGATCACTGTACCAGATCATCGCCTTGCCGTCGAGGACCCACGAAGCGCTACCGTCGGTATATCCGCTCTGGGTCAGATTATGCATCTCGCCCGAGCCGTCGGCCTTGACCAACACGACGTCCTTGTTGTTCCATCCGCCGACACCGATGTAGTCCGAAAGTATCCAGCGGCTGTCGGGCGACCACTCGAACCATTGGTCTCCATCAGTATAGGAATATTGCCATTGTCCCTCCATCGCCGTGCGGACCTTGCCGCTCTTGAGGTTGACGATGCGGATGGCCGTACGCTCCTCGAGAAACGCCACCTCCTTACCATCGGGGCTGTAGGCGGGTTGAAACGACGCCTTGTCGGATTTCGTAAGGTTTTTCTCCTTCAGGTCAGTGGCATAGGTAAACTGTTTTTCCTCCTTGTCGACAATCGTCGACTCGTAGACCTGCCACAGTCCGTCACGCTCCGAAGCGTAGACCAGCGAGCGGCCATCGGGCGAAAACTGCACGTCCCGCTCCTGACCCGGCGTCGAGGTAATCTGCCGCGTCGTGCGATACTCCACCGAGGTGACATAGACATCGCCCCGCAGAACGAAAGCCACCTCCTTGCCCGTGGGCGAAGGGGCGATCTCCGTAGCGCCGGAACTCAAAATACGGCGAACGACATCGCGGTCGTGACGATCGGCGACAATCTCCACGGAAAGTTTCTCGGGTTCGGAACCCGGACGCAACGTATAGAGTTCACCGTCCTGCGAGAAGCAAAGTGTGCCGTCCTGCGCAATGGTCAGAAAACGCACGGGATTCTTCTCGAAGCGGGTGATCTGCCGGGCGCTCTTCGCCCCGGGTTCCCGCTGCCAGACATTCGACGTACCGTCTTCCTCCGAAAGATAGTAGAACGACTTGCCGTCGGGCGCCCAGACCGGCTCACGGTCTTCACCGATGAAATCGGTCTGCCGGGTATAGTTGCGCTCACCGTCGAGCGTGCAGATCCAGATGTCGCGCGTGATGGAGGCCTGCTCGTGCTTGCGCCACGGGTCCTCGTAGCCCTTGCGGTCCTGATAGAGCAGCTGCCGGCCGTCGGGACTCAGCCAGATGTGCTCCATCGGCAGCGACGAGAAGAGCCGAGGGCGTCCACCCGAGGTCGAAACTTCGTAAACCTGAGGGAACTGCGACGACGGGAACTGGGCATCCTCGGCCGACGGCATGATCGAGGCCGAGAAAAGCAACCGGCCGTCGGAGAGAAATGCGACGGGTTTTTCCGCAGCGGAGTGAGTCGTAAGGCGCTGCGGCTCACCGCCCCGGGCATCGACAATATAGACATCGAGGCTGCCCAGGCGGTCGGATGCGAAGGCGATGCGTTTCGAATCGGGGCTCCAGACCGGATCGGTATCGTAGTCCGGATGCGAAGTAACCTGTACGGCACGGCCACCGGCCGTCGGCACCGTATAGATGTCGCCCTTGTAGGTAAAGGCCACCTGTTTCCCGTCAGGGGAGATCGCGCAATGGCGCAGCCACAGGGGAGCCTCGGTTGCAAAAGCCGCCCCCGAGGCGATCAGCAGACATAGAGCAAGAATCTTCTTCATATAATTGTTTACTTGTCAGAAATTAACGTAATCATTTTCATTCACCCTGCGCATCGGCCAGAACAATCCGCTCCACCTCGGAGAGAATCTCCATCGGATGTCCCTTGAGGACAATCCGCCCCTCGGGATCGATCAGGAAGCAGGCCGGAACACCCATGACGGCATACCGCAGCCGGAACTCCTCACCGGGGGCCGACAGGCAGTCATTGAGGTGGCGCCACGCCATCTTCTCCTCGGCGATGACCTCCCGCCACCGCTCGTCGTCGTGTTCGTCGACAGCGATGCCGATCATCTCGAAGTTTTTGCCCTTGAGCCTGCCATACAGTGCCACCAGCGAAGGGATCGATGCCCGGCAGGGGCCGCACCACGAGCCCCAGAAATCCAACAACACGTAACGCCCGCGCAGATCCGACAGGCGGAGCATCTTGCCGTTGATATCGGGCAGGGCGAAATCCGGAGCCTCGGCCCCCACCTCGGTGGCACGTACCGCGGCGATGTAGTCGGCCACAGCCTTCCCGGCCGGGGTGGCCTGCACGCGCGGCGTCAGCGTTCGGAAAACGGAGTCGTAGCGGTCGAAATCCTTCATCGTCCGGTAGTCGTAATGCAGCAGTTCGGCCGAATAGGCCAAGTCGGGATTGCTGCGCACGAACTCCTGCTCCAGCGGATCGCGGCCGTCAAGAATCCTGCTACTCACATTCAGCAACTCCATGCCGCGGTCGCGCATCCGTTTCAGGCTGTCGGGATCGTGTCCCTCCTGGGCGGCGTAGTCACGCGAACGATCGAACAGGGCGATTCCCTGTCGCTGGAAGGTTTGCGCACTGTCGGTCAACGCCATCAATCGCTTCATCTGCGGAAGGTCATAAAGTCCGCCGGAGGCCTTCAGATAATACCATCCTTCGACGTCGCCCCGGACGTGCAGGCGGGAATACCCCTCGAGAAAGAGGCCCGCCGAGGGATTGCGGTCCGGATCGAGGACCTCGCCCTCGTGAAGCAGCAACAGCGAGGCGTAGGTATCGGATGCCGTGGTAGTCAGGGTGAAGAGCCCGTCGCGCGTGACAGTCACGCTGTCGACGGCAACAGGCGTTTGGGTCAACGTGCCGACAGTCAAAACGATACGGTCACCTACTTTCAAGCCCTCAACCTCTCCCTCGATCGTATTCAACGGGGCAGACGGCACACAGGCGCACAATCCACAGGTTGCCATTACAACAGGAGTCAGAATTTTTTTCATGGTTACATAGCATTTCATAATTGTACAAAGTATCCGGCGATATGCGTCAGGGATAGGGGGGGGGTCATAATCGAAGTCATATTCCGAAAATCCGAATTAACAGACATGGTTCGGATTATTACAAATATAGAAAAGATTTTTCAAAAGAGAAGCGTTATGGACGGAATCTGCAACAAGGTCGGAGGACCGGCAACGGACAACCAGCCACTTCAGCGGCTTCCGGCCATCGGGTGAAGAACAGCGGCTGTCCAGAAACGAAAAAGGCTCGGCAATCATGTGATTGTCAAGCCTTTTCTTCAGTCGGGGTGACTGGATTCGAACCAGCGACCACACGCCCCCCAGGGTTGAAA
>DXGO01000076.1 GCA_019113885.1 Candidatus Alistipes intestinipullorum
TCGAAGTGCATGAACGTCTATTGCGAACTGAAGGCCATCTGCCCCGAGCTGGACAGCCTCAACATCGGCGGCGGCTTCCCGATCAAGAACTCCCTGAACTTCGAATACGACTACGAGTACCTCACCGAGGAAATCGTCGCACAGATCAAGAACATCTGCCAGAGAAACGGCATCGAGGAACCCAACATCTTCACCGAATTCGGTTCGTTCACCGTCGGCGAAAGCGGCGCAGCGCTCTACTCGATCGTCAACCAGAAGCAGCAGAACGACCGCGAGAACTGGTACATGATCGACTCGTCGTTCATCACCACCCTGCCCGACACGTGGGGTATCAACCAGCGCTACATCATGCTCGCCATCAACAACTGGGACAAGGAGTACCAGCGGGTCTTCCTCGGGGGCCTCACCTGTGACAGCGAGGATTTCTACAACTCGGAGTGCCACACCAACGCCATCTTCCTCCCGAAGCTCGAGGCCGGCAACACGCAGTACATCGGATTTTTCCACACCGGGGCCTACCAGGAGTCGCTCGGAGGATTCGGCGGCATCCAGCACTGCCTGATCCCCGCTCCCAAACACATCATCATCGACCGCGATTCGGACAACGAATACTATACACGCCTGTTCGCCAAGGAGCAGTCGTACCGCTCGATGCTGCGCATCCTCGGATACTGACCCGAATCGGACGCAAAGGCGGCACAAACAAAGCGGGGGAGCCTCGGATTCCGAGGCTCCCCCGCTTCTGCATGGCAGGGAATCAATTCCTGTCACTCAAAACGGGACACACAGATGATCCCTGCCGGGAAGCAGGTCAACCCCTTGTAGTTGGCCACCAGCTTCAACTCGTCGCCACTGACATCGAATACCAGAATATTGTTCGTCGTATACCCCGTGGCACTGTTCTCGCCGATGGTCGTCATGTAGACATATCCGTTGGCGGGATTCACAACAATGTTGTTATAAAGTACCCGGGCTGCGGGATCAAAAGACGAAGCGTCACCCAGCAGTGTCGTCGTATTGTCGGAGGTATTGAAACGGTAGATGTTCGTCGTACCGCCCGTATAATAAATATTGTCACCCAAAACGGTGATCGACGACGTGCGATCAGTCAGCGACAGATCCCCCTTGCGGATCGGATAGGTCTTGACAATGGTCATCGTCTCGGGATCGACCTTATAGACGGCATTCTCGCCACGGATCGTCCCGGCAATATGATCCTCGTAGATCGTCGTGGCAACCCACAGGTATCCGCCGTCGGCACACAAGCCGGTAATTTTGCTGCTGTTGCTGATGCTCAACATCCGGTTGATCCCCGTGGCCCCCTTGGTGAACTCGTAGATGCCGAACCGCGCATCGGAGGTAGCCATCGACCACCCACCGGCCGACGCATAAATCCGATCCCCGATGACAGCGATCCCCCGTGAACCGATATTCCCGGCGAGGTTGCTGCCATTGTTGGCCCAGCGATAGGTCCCCTCGATACGGACCATTTGCTTCGTCGTACAGTCAAAACGCGACATGCCGCGATTGTCGCAGATGAACACGTTGTGTTCGTCAAGCACCATGACATTGGTCGGGTTCTGAAGGATGTTTTCATCGTCATCGGTCTCCGACATCTCGGCACGCAACATGTCGGTATCATACGCTGCAATCTTGGTCAGCGTCTTGGCATCCACGACTATCAACTGTCCGTCGCCGGTCATCTCTCCGCCATCGTAGGTCTCGTTCTGACACAGAATGTAATACTTTCCGTCATACAGGTACATGTCCTGGCCCATATACCCCATTTGAGAGTGGTTGACAGCCTCATAAGGATCGGATTCGGAAGCCGTGCCGTCAGGGGCAATATAAACCAGCGAGCCGCTCTCGTAAACGTCGGGGCCTTCGTTGACGATGAATACCCCATTGGGATCGGCGTATCCTTTGTCATCGGACCCCGACCCACCGGGCCCCGGATGATCGCCGTTGTCGGTTGCACAGGAGATTGCGAAAAACGGCACAGCCGCCAGCAAAAAGAGATTCCAAGTGAATGTTTTCTTCATGATCTTTATCGTCTTATAGTCAGAATTCTGCCGGGAAATAGATACCCGCGGGGAAATGCGCATACCCCCGGTATTGCGCAACGGGCTGTGTGGGAGCCGCAGGCGAGACGACCCAAACCACGTTGTCGGTGGCATAGTTCGTGAAATCGCCCATCGAAGCGACATAGAGATCGCCCGTAACGGGGTGGAATCCAGGACCGTTGTAGAGCGTATTGCCCGCGAGGGCGTCGAAATCGTAAACATCGAACAACTGGAGGTCCGCCTCCGCTGTCGATGCTGCATCGAAATCGAAACGATGCACGTACGTACCGCTGACATAATAGATTACGTTGCCGTCGACGGCAAAGGGGCAGTTGTAGACCTTCCTGGGCTCAGCCGCCAAAGCCATCTCTCGCCCGGCCCGGGCCGAAAGGTCATATTTATGGATCCAATACCTTCCTGTTCCCTGTCCCATGATCCACAGGCCGCCATCGTCCGAAGGACGGATGCCACCGGCAAATTCCTCCGAATCGTTGACGTGGAGAATCTGCGAACTGAAGGGAAGAGCGATCTTCTCGGCAATATCGGAATCGGCCGATATTTGCAGGATATTGACCATATAGGAGCCGTTCGTCGAGTAGACCTTGCCGCCGACCACCGCCATGCGGTTCTTCGGCGCCCCGGCGGTTTTCTCCACAAAGGACAGCGCGCCGCTCGTCGTGTCGAGACGCCAGATACCCTGCTGCGTCGCACCACCGTTATCGCTGTCGGTACGGATATAGACATGCTTCGCATCGAGCACGGCAAGGTGCGTGGGCCACGACAGTGCGGAAAGTTCCTCGGACGAGAAGGCCTTTACTCGCTTCAGTGTCCGCGCATCGGCCACGACCAGCATGCCATCGTTCTCGAACTCTGACCCGACGGTATTTTTCCCGCCGTTCTGCGAGAGGATGTAGACCAGCCCGTCGTGAATGTAGAGGTCCTGGCAGACGTTGCCCAACTCGGTGCCGTTAGCCAGTCTGTAGGCGTCGGGCACGACATCACCCCAAGGCGAAATGTAGGTCAGCGAACCGTTCTCGGTGGTCATGTTGCCTTCGTTGAGGACAAAAGCACCCTTCGGATCGGAAAAATCGAGCAGATGTACCTCGACCGACGAAGTGAGCGTCTTGCCCGACATGTCGACTCCCGAGAGTGTAAGCGTGATGGAGGGTTCGGCATTGGTATCGAGCGAAGCGGACAACTTCACGAGCCGAGCAGTTTCATCGAGTTCGACCGTCCACCCTTCGGCCGCACTGCATGTCAACGTACCGACCTGTTCGGCCGTATAGGGAATCCCGAGGGTCTCGCCCACGATCACCAGATAAGGCGCTCCCGTTTCGGAAGGAGCCAACGTCAGTGCCCCCGCCGGAGCCGGGGCCTCCCCCTCACTGCACGACGGCAGCAGCGCACCGGAAAAGACAGCAACGGCAACGGCCGTCAAAATAAGTCTGAAATGTTTCATTGATTTATGGATTTTGAATTGACAGATTTCGAACCGATCAATCGAGCAGGTCGGGATCGCGGGCCTCGATGGCAATCCCCTGCAAATGGAGGTCTTCCACCTGCACGACCTCCGTCGAGCATTCACCCAATGCCCCGTTCTCCTGGTTGACGCCCGTATAGATGCGGATGAAGTCGACGCCCGGCAACGAAACCGGAACCCCGTAGGCGTCGACCGCCCAGTCGATGTCGATCGCCGAGTCGTCCTCCGTATTGAGCGCATTGTCGGCATAGCCGAAACGGAACTTGTAGAGGACATACTGCCCCAGGGTATTGCCCTGTTCGTAGACGCCGTTCTGCGGAAGGCACGTACCGGTGAACGTCAGTTTCTCGTCCGTGATCCATTGCGGATAATAGGATTGCAGGTGGAACGAGTTCTTGGCCTTGTATCCCGAATTGCCCGCATTGTCCTCCCAGCGGATATACTCCGCAGTCGCGGCATCGGGTTCCGCCGCAGGACGATAATAGGTCATGGAATATCTCCGGCGAAGTTCCACGTCGTTGCCGGCCGTGGCGGCCCTCCCGTACCACGCCTCCGACTGTGCGCGGCGATGGGCGCTGCCGGCAATCTCGTACCACTCCTCCTCATCGGGAACGCCGTTGCCGTTGGTATCGCAGGCAACCTGGATAATCCCGGGCTCGCAGCTGCCCCCGGCAGGGGCCCCGGACACGGGATTCGACGTCGAGTAGAAGCTGTTGCCCCACACCCGGAAATCACACAGCCCGGGTTTGTTCTCGATCCTGTGATCGAACCCCACGACGATATAGCCGCCATAACCGCCCAGCGTCACGGGACTTTTGGACTCCAGCAGCTCGAGGGCCTTGGCATTCATCGTCTGTTGCGTATCGCCCGCCTCGTAGCGGGGCAGCAGATTGGTGAACTGCCCCACGGCCGGGCGATAGTCGAGCACTTGTGCCACATAGGGGTTCGGACCGTCCGGATCGGGCCGGGTTATCAGTTCGTTCTTGTTACAGGCTGCCGCCATACAGGCGACCGCCAGAAGCGCCCTTTTCCAATACGCGCCGAAATTCCTTTGCTTTCTCATATTCATATCGAATTCGTCGTATCTCGTTCGAGTTCAGCAGGAATCTCTTCTTCCACACAAAGCGTTCCGGCCGGCAACAGGAAATCCTGCGCCAAGAAGACGCAACCGTCGCACGGCACGCCCTCCCCGGGAAAAGTCCCGGGACCGGCAGATGGCCGACACAACAGTTCGCACACCCACGGTGCGGAACATCACTCACACGGAGTGAACACGGTTTTGCTGAACTTGTTCATCACATTAAGCACCCTAACCCCAGAGGATGATTAAACTTTCAAACGATTGCGGCAGGTCTTCTGACTCGCTCTTCTTTCCGAGGCCTTCCCGACGCAGAACGTCAGTGACCGACAGAATTCGGAAAGTACATACAGAGCTCACAGCAGCGGGACTGTCCGGGATTCGCACCCGATTCCCTTTTCATCCGGACGTGCGGCACACGCCACGGAAACCGTAATCGCCGGCAAAGGTAGAATTTATTTCCGGATTCAAAACCATCCGAAAAGGAAAAAATTTCGTATCGTAATTTTTCCCGGACTCTGTCCGGGAACACAAAACAAGGGGTACATGCGGCAGAGCACACGCACTTTTTTACCCTTCGGGGCGAGGCAGGTTGGAAAAAAATTCCTAACTTCGACGGCAAAAGCGAAAAGGCAAACCGGCATGTCGTTCCAAAACTCCATACGGCTCCTCCTTGTGCTGACCGGCATTCTGTGGCTTCACGGCGGAAGCATTGCGGCAATTCCCGCCTCGGCGGCACCCGATTCGCTGCTGCGGCACGATGCGGGAAGTTATGACGAAGGGTATCGCGACGGATACCGCGACGGATTTGCCGCCGCACGGCGCTCGTCAGCCCGGATGCGCTTCGTGCACAGCCTCGGAGCGGAATTCCGCCCCGAATACGTCTTCCCGACCAACCCGTTCCTCGCAGGCGACAACCTTGCGGCACGGCCCATCGACCTCTCGCTCTCGGGGCACCTGCGCTATTCGTTCCGCTACCGGCCCGGATCGCTCGCCGACCGTATCTACGGCGGCGCCTATCAGGGCGTCGGAATCGCCTGCTACAGCTTCGGAAATGCCGAGGAGGCGGGGACCCCGGTTGCCATCTATCTCTTTCAGGGAGCCCGGATCGCCCGCCTCGCGCCCAAACTTTCGCTCGATTACGAATGGAACCTCGGGTTGTCGTTCGGATGGCACCCCTACAACGAAACCGACAACCCCAAAAACGTCATGACCGGATCGCGGCTCAACGCGCTGGTCAACATCGACCTGCTCGTCAACTGGCAGGTACACCGCAACGTGCATCTCACGGCCGGCGTCGCCCTCACCCACTTCTCCAACGGGAACACCACCTTCCCCAACGCAGGGCTCAACGCCGTAGGGCTGCGCACCGGCCTGACCTACGACTTCCTCCCACGCGGCGAGGAGAAGGTCTCGGGTAAAAGCTGCCCGCCCTTCCCCCGCCACATCAGCTATGACCTCACGCTGTTCGGATCGTGGCGCCGCCGGGGCATCGAGATCGACGGGACACAATACGCCCTGGCGGAGGCGTTCCCGGTCGTGGGAATCAGCTTCGCCCCGATGTACAACTTCGGATACAAGTTCCGCGCAGGCATCTCGCTGGACGGCGTCTACGACGGCAGCACCAATGTCGTCCTGGCCGATCAGATCGTCGCCGTGGGCGATCGGGCGGAGATCATCGTCGAGAAGCCCGGCTTTGATCGCCAGATCGCCCTGGGGGTCTCGGCCCGCGCCGAGTTCGTCATGCCCCACTTCTCGGTCGGCCTGGGACTCGGAGGGAATATTCTCCACAAGGGCGGCGAGCTGAACGCCTGCTACCAGATGCTGACCCTGAAACTCTCGATGACCCGCAATTCGTACCTCCACATCGGATACAGCCTGCGCGACTTCCACCTTCCGAACTTCCTGATGCTCGGCGTCGGGTACCGCTTCAACAACAAATATCCCAGCCAACGATAATCGGTTCTGGGGGGGGGCCACGGCCTCACGGACGGCAGAATTTGGCAATACTCCGGCTTTGTCGTATCTTTGCCCCAAAATCGAGACCGATGCAGATCACCAAAGCCGAATTCAAATGCTCGTCGGAGCGCATCGCACAAGTGCCGAATGACGACCTGCGCGACATCGCCTTCATCGGGCGCAGCAACGTCGGGAAATCCTCGCTCATCAACATGCTCACCGGACGGCAGGGACTCGCCAAGGTCTCGGGAACGCCCGGCAAGACGCGGCTCATCAACCACTTCCGGATCAACGACGCGTGGTACCTGGTCGACCTGCCCGGATACGGATACGCCCGCACGTCGAAAACCGCCCGCGGGGAGTTCTCGAAACTCATCTCCGACTACGTACTGCGCTGCGAGAAGCTCCACTACCTCTTCGTACTCGTCGACATCCGCCTCGAACCGCAACGCATCGACCTGCGCTTCATCGAGATGCTCGGCCAGAACGGCGTACCCTTCGGCATCATCTTCACCAAGGCCGACAAACTCTCGAAAGCCCAACGGGAAAAGAGCGTCGAACGTTACCGTGCGACCCTCTCCGAACAGTGGGAGGAGCTGCCACCGATGCTCGTCTCCTCGTCGGAACGCGGCCTCGGACGCGAAGAAATTCTCGCCATGATCGAAGATTGCCTGAACGGTTAACCTTTTGTTGAAAAAACACGCCCTGCAAGGCGTGTTTTTTCATCCGATTTCCATATATTTGCACCATCAAAATCCCATAACCTATGGCTATCCACAAAATCAAGATCTTTACCGGCCGCGGTTCCGAGTACCTGGCACAGAAAATCGCCGCCAGCTTCGGGACGACGCTCGGTCAGTCCGAAGTGCTGCGTTTCAGCGACGGCGAGTTCCAGCCCTGCTACAACGAGTCGATCCGCGGTTGCACGGTATTCATCATCCAGTCGACCTTCCCGCCCGCCGACAACCTCATGGAACTGCTCATGATGATCGACGCCGCACGCCGTGCCTCGGCCTACAAGGTCGTCGCCGTGATGCCCTACTTCGGCTGGGCACGACAGGATCGCAAGGACCGTCCCCGCGTACCGATCGGAGCCAAGTTGGTAGCCAACCTGTTGATGGCCGCAGGCGTCGACCGCGTGATGACCATGGACCTGCATGCCGACCAGATTCAGGGATTTTTCGACATTCCCGTCGACGCCCTCTATGCCAGCGGCATCTTCGTACCCTACATCCGCAGCCTTAACATCGAGGACCTTTCGATCGCAGCACCCGACATGGGCGGTGCAAAACGCGCCAACACCTATGCCAAACACCTCGGAACGCCGATCATCATCTCCCACAAGGAGCGCGCGAAGGCCAACGTCGTAGGCAAGATGACCGCCATCGGTGAGGTCGAGGGTCGCAACATCCTGATCGTCGACGACATGATTGACACTGCCGGTACAATCTGCATGGCCGCCGACATGTTGATGTCGCGCGGCGCCAAGAGCGTCCGCGCCGCCATCACCCACCCCGTACTTTCGGGCCCCGCCTACGAGCGCATCAACGACAGCGCCCTCGAGGAGGTGATCGTGACGGACACCATTCCGCTCAACCCCAACAAGGATCTGCACAAATTCACCGTGCTGTCGGTCGCCGACATCTTCGCCGACGTCATCGAGCGCGTGCACAACTACAAGGAAATCTCGTCGATCTTCTTCAAGTAGAGTCGCCCGCAAAGCGCTCCCTTGCACGATAAAAAGCGACCCCCGTCTCCAGGACGAGGGTCGCTTTGCGTTGAAGGCTGAGGCTCCCGGGAATCACTTGAGCGGCGAATCCGGCTCGCGGGCCATCACCAGGTAGAACATCCTGTCAAGGAAGCCCGGAGCGAACTTCTTTACGAAATGCGTCGCGCGCCCCTCCGCCTCCATCAGGCACAGCCGCTTGCGCCGCAGAATGCCCCGGGCGACGATGCGCGCCACCTGCTCGCCGGTCATCATCTTCGACTCGTCGCGCGGTGTCTCGCCCTGCTGCGACCCGTCGGCCGTCAGGGCCGAGAAGCGCACGTTCGAGGCCGTGAATCCCGGGCAGGCGACCATCACGTGAAGCCCCTTCTTGAGATTCTCGATGCGCAGCGTCTCCAGGAAGCCCGTCATGGCGTATTTCGAGGCCGAATACCCCGTGCGGCCCGGCAGTCCGTGCAGTCCGGCGACCGACGAGATGCCGACGATCGAGCCCTTCGTCTGCTGAAGGTACGGAAGCGCGTATTTGCAGCAGTTGACCGTCCCCCAAAAGTTGACATTCATCAGGCGGTGCAGCACCTCGAGGTCGACATCGTCGAACAGCGCCCGCATCGAGATGCCGGCGTTGCAGATCAGAATGTCGAGGCGTCCGAACTCACGGATCGCTGTCTCGATCAACGCACGGCACTCCTCGGCCTTCGTGACGTCGACCCCGCAGTAGGCGGCCTGCCCCCCGTGAGAACGTATCTCCCCCGCGAGCAACTGCAGTTTCTGCACGCTGCGCGCCCCGAGTACCACCCGGGCACCCTGAGCCGCATAAACACGGGCCATCGCCTCGCCTATGCCCGACGAAGCCCCCGTGATGACAATGACCTTGTCCTTGAGTGTCTTTTTCATATTTTTCGTAATTTTTTCGGTCGTTTTCAGTCGTCGCACGCCACCTGCAGGGTATCGTACGCCATCCGAACACCCGCAGGCAGCGTCGGTTCGGTCGCGGCGTGCAACCCGATGTCGTGGGACATGTGCGTGAGGTACGCCTCGCGCGGCCCCACACGCCGGATCAGCTCCAGCGCCTCGGCCACGTTGAAGTGCGAATAGTGCTCCTTGAAGCGCAGGGCATTGACCACCAGCAGCTCGACGCCGCGCAACTTCTCGACCTCCCGGTCCTCGATCGTCTTGAAATCCGTCAGGTAGGCCATACGGCCGATGCGGTAGCCCGTGACGGTGAAGCGTTCGGAGTGGTGTCCCGACACGGGGACGATCTCCACGCCGCCGACCGTAAACGGCCGCTCGGTGTCGATCTCGTGCAGGGCGATTTCGGGAACCCCGCGGTACTTGTCCTGCGCGAAGGCGTAGTCGAAGTCCTTACGCACGCAGGCAGCCGTGCGCGGAGCGGCGTAGATGTCGACCCGGTGGACGGTCGGGGGATAATCGACGAAGTTGAACGCCCGGACATCGTCCAGCCCGCCGATATGGTCCTTATGCTCGTGGGTCAACAGGATGCCGTCGACATGCCGCACGCCCGTGCGGAGCATCTGGTAACGGAAGTCCGGCCCGGCGTCGATCACCAGCCGCACGCCCCGTGTCTCGACCATCGCCGAGGTGCGCAGGCGCCGGTCCCGGCGGTCGGCGGAGGTGCAGACCGCACAGCGGCACCCGATGACGGGCACGCCCTGCGAAGTTCCGGTTCCCAGAAATGTGAGTTTCATCGTTGCAAAGGTAAGTATTTTACGTCGAAAACCCGCATCCCCGAGACAAATCTCCGCATCGCACGCCGCCGTCCTTCCACGGAGGAGCCGCACATCTTCGCCTCCCCCGGAAAAGTCCTACATGGCCGACTCGATGTCCCACACAAAGGCCCGCGACCCCTGCATCTTCGTGGCGGCGTCCATCGCCCGCAACGCTTCCATCAGAGGGGCCACCTGCACGTCGTCGACAATGGCCAGGATCGAGGCGTTCATCGACGGCCAGGCATGCGTGCCGTAGTGGGGTTCGCCGTCGACCGAACCCCGGCCCTGCGTCAGAGCCCATTTCGTGAAGCCCCGGATGCCCTGTTCGTCCAGAATAGCGTGGACACGGTCCGTAAGAGCTTGGTTATAAGAGATAAATACAGCTTTCATGATCGTCGTCGTTTTCGTTTCTCACACCCTCAATGGCGGCTTGCCTGATGCGCCGTTGCCAATCGTGCCAAACGCTCCTGCTCCTTGCGCTGCGCACGGTGCACGAGGATCGAATAGAGCACCGGCACGATGAAGAGCGTCAGGATCGTCGAGAAGGTAAGACCGCCGATCACGGCAATGCCCATCGGCTGCCACGTCTCGGAACCGGCTCCTGTGCCGATGGCCAGCGGGAGCATGCCGAGCACGGTGGTGAACGAGGTCATCAGCACCGGACGCAAACGGCTCTTGCCACCGGCGATCACGGCATCGAAGACGCCCGAGCCACGCTCGATCAGCAGGTTCATGTAGTCGACCATCACGATACCGTTCTTGGTCACGATGCCCACGAGCATGATGGCGCCGATCAGGGCGATCAACGACAGCGGCGTGGAGGTGATCCACAGGGCCAGGAAGACACCCGTGAAGGCGAACGGAATGGTAAACATGATGATGAAGGGGAACTTCAGCGACTCGAACTGCGTGGCCATGACGATGTAGACCAGGATGACAATCAGCACGAACAGCGTCATCAGGTCGGAGAAGGCATCGCCCTGATCCTCGACCGTACCGCCCACCTCGAGGTCCACGCCGTCGGGCGTCGGATAGCCGGCCAACAGGCGGTTGACCTCCGTCACCACTTCGCCCAGCGCTACGCCCGCCCCGAGGGTCGACTCTACCGAAATGACACGCTGGCGGTTCTCGCGCTCGATCATCGGCGCGGCGTATTCCTCGACGACCTCCCCCACCTCCTTGAGCTTCACGGGGCGGCCCTGGGCATTGTAGAGGGTGATGTTCTCGACATCCTCCACGCGCGTACGGAACGGCTCGGCGTAGCGCACCACGATGTCGTATTCGTCGCCATCCTCCCGGTATTTCGACGCCACGAGCCCGTCGATGCGGTTACGCACGGCCTGCGAAGCCGTCGCGCTGTTCATTCCATAGTACGACAGCCGGTCGCGGTCGAAGACCACGTTGTACTCCGGACGCAGGTCGTCGCGCGAGAGCTTCACGTCGCGCACGCCCGGCAATGCACGCATCTTCTCCTTCAGGTCGTTGGCTACCGTATTGGTCAGGTCCATGTCGTAACCGAAGACCTTGACGTCGACCGTCGAGGCGCCGCCCACCATGCCGCCCATCGCACCGCCGGGCGTGACCGTATACTGCCGGATATCGGGAATCGAATCGAGGTCCTGGCGCAACAGGTCGGAGATGATGTAGATCGAGCGTTCGCGCCCCTCGACATCGGTCAGACGCAGGTTGTAGTTGATGATATGCGACCCTGTGGTCTGCATCGCCGCAAAGGCGTTGTCCGACGAATTGGCGCCGGCCGACGCCGAGACCAGCACGACCTCGGGATATTTCGCATAGATGATGCTGTCAATCTGGCGCGCAATGCGCGAAGTGTACTCCACGGAGATGTTCTGTTCCAGTTCGACGGTCGCCGCAATGCGGTTGTTGTCCGACGGCGGGAAGAACTCCGTGGGCACCTGCGTCAGCAGGCCCAGCGACACCACGAAGACCGACATCATCGAAAAGACCGTGATGCGCCGGTGGTGCACCACCCAGTCGAGCGACCGCGCATAGGCGTTGTCGAGCCACTCCAGCGCCCGGTCGATGGGTTTGTAGACCACACCCAGCCCCTTGTAGGTGTGGACGCCGCCCTCGAGCTTGAGCATGAAGGCCGACATCATCGGCGTAAGCGAGAGAGCCGCCGTCGTCGAGACGCACACCACGATCGTCACGATCCAGCCCAACTCGCGGAACAGGATGCCCGCCATGCCCGGGACCATCGTCAGCGGCAGGAACACCGCGACGACCACCAGCGTCGTGGCAATGACCGACAGCCACACCTCGTTGGTGGCATAGATCGACGCCTCCTTCGGGTTCGAACCCCGCTCGATGTGCGTGGTAATGTTCTCCAGCACCACGATGGCGTCGTCGACCACCATACCGATGGCGATCGACAGCGACGAGAGCGAG
This sequence comes from Candidatus Alistipes intestinipullorum, assembly GCA_019113885.1. Taxonomy (GTDB): domain Bacteria; phylum Bacteroidota; class Bacteroidia; order Bacteroidales; family Rikenellaceae; genus Alistipes; species Alistipes intestinipullorum. The sequence continues at coordinate 12,443 of DXGO01000076.1, forward strand.
ATGATGTTGATCGTCGAGCCCGTGGCGAAGAGGTAGATGAACGAGCAGATCAGCGACACCGGGATGGTCATACAGATGATCAGCGTGGCGCGCCACCGCCCCAGGAAGACCATTACCACCAGCACCACGAAGATGAAGGCGTAGAGAATGGTCTCCGACAACGAATGGATGGCATCGGTAATCTCCTGCGATCCTTCGAAAATCAGCTCCATCTTCACGTCGCGCGGAAGAGTCTTCTGGATGGCCGGCAGACGCGACTGGATTTCCCGGACGATATTCACCGTATTGGCGCCCGACTGCTTCTGGAACATCACGCGCACGCCCAACTGGCCGTTGACACGTTCGTCCATCGTCGCCTTTTCGAGCGTATCGCGGATTTCGGCCACGTCCGAAAGCATCACCGTGCGGCCCCCGGCATTCGAAACCACGACCTTGCGCAACTCGTCGGAGAGTTTGAACTCCCCGTCGGCCTTGATGTTGAAGGTGTTGTTGCCGATGTCGATCGTGCCGCTCGGGATGTTCACGTTCTCGGCGGCGATGATCGACCCCAGCTGCTCGACCGTGAGGTTGTAGGCCTCCAGGCGCGCCGGGTCGACATTGACCTGCACCTCGCGCTCCGGGGCTCCGATCACCGAGACGGCTCCCACGCCGTCGACACGGTTCAGGACGTTGACCAGTTTGTCGTCGAGAATCTTGTTCAGCGCCGGATAGCTCTCCTCGGCCGTCACCGCCAGCATCATAATCGGCATCATCGACGACGAGAACTTGAAGATCGTCGGGTACTCGATGCCGTCGGGCAGCATCGACTGAACGCGCGACACGGCGTCACGGATCTCGTTGGCCCCCTCATCGAGGTCCGAGCCGTACTCGAACTCCACGGTGATCATCGAGACGTTGTCCTGCGACTTGGAGGTCAGTTTCTTGAGGTTGCTCACCGTATTGAGGTTGTCCTCCAGCACACGCGTGACGTTGGTCTCGATCTCGGCGGCATTCGCCCCCGGGTACATCGTGATGACCGAGATCTGCGGAATCTCGATCTCGGGGTACTGGTCCACGGCCAGATTCGTCAGCGAGAAGAGCCCCATGACCATCACGCCGACAAAGATCAGCACCGTGGAAATCGGTTTGCGAACCGCGCTTTCGTAGATTTTCATCGGGTGTCGTTTTTACTCCTGTTTGACTTCCACCGGGGCCCCGTCGAAGAGTTTCGACAACGCCGTAACGGCCACCGCCTCCCCGGGCTCCACTCCGCGCAGAATATCCACGCGATCGCCCACCTGGCGGCCGACCTCCACCGAGCGGCGCTCGGCCACCGAGTCACCCACGATGACGTAGAGGTATCGCTCGGCCGAGCCCACCTGTTTCTGGATCGCCACGTCGGGGACCATGACACCCGGCTTGCTGCCCATGTCGAAGATCGTGCGGGCGTACATGCCCGGGCGCAGCGTGCGCTCGCGGTTGGGCACCTCGACCTCCACCTTGAAGGTGCGCGTCGTGGCGTCCAACGCCGGGTAGATCAGCGACACCCGCCCCGAAAACTCCTGTTCGGGGAAGATATCGACGCACAGCGTCACCGGCATTCCGACCTTCACGTTGGGGAAGAACTGCTCCGAAATGTTGACGATCACCTTCAGCGGGTCGATCTGCATGACGTGCAGGATCGGCTGCTGCGCAAAGAGGTCGCCCGACTCGTAGTTGCGCGCCGTGACGACCCCCGTGATGGGCGACAGTACCTCGATATTGCGCTTCAGGTTGGCTACCACCTCGCGCTGCACATCCAGCTGCGCCTTGGCCTGCTCGATCTGCTGCGTCGAGATGCCCCCGACCTCGTAGACCGGCAGCAGGCGGTTATAGTCGTCCTCGACGGTCTTCAACTGGACGAGCTGCTGGGTGTACTGCGTGGGATCGAGCATCACGAGCAACTGCCCCGCACGCACCTCGTCGCCCACGTCGACCAGAATCCGGTCGATGTGCACGCCCGACGCGGCCGGGGTGATGTCGTTTTCGCGGAACGGCTCGATCTCCGAGGTGAACTCCTCGGTCAGGCGCACCGTGGTTCCTTCAGCGATGCTGCTGCGCGTCAGCACCCGCGGATCGCTCGGCACGGAGGACGCATTTTTCTTGCCCGCACAACCGGCCAACAACAGGGCCCCGGCGGCCAGCATGACGATTTTCTTCATATCTGCACTCTTTGACTCATTGACAAATTCTTTCTTCCGCCGCGGCCAGGAGACCCCATACCGCCGGCAACAGTCCCTACCGCTCGCGCCCAGCGATACGGTCATACTCGGCTTTGGCCGAAAGGTAATCGTAGATCGCCTGCGAGAAGTTCAGCTGCGCCTGTGTCTGCGACAGCTGCGCGCTGTTCAGCTCGAGGATCGTCCCCGCACCGGCCCGGTAACGGGCATCGGAGATGCGGTAGGCCTTGCGCGCCTGCTCGACGGTCTTCTCCTGGGCGAACATCGTCTCGCGGGCTGTCAACAGATCGTTCAACGCCGCACGCACCTGTACGTCTACCTGCTGCCGCGCGTAGTCGCGCTGCAGGGCGATCTGAGCGATCTGGTTCTTCAACTCCCGGGACTTGTTCATCTTCGTCAGCCCCGAGAAGATGGGCACCGACAGCTGCAGACCGACCGAGATGGGATGCGTCCAGAAATAGCGAGCGTCGTCCCCCGCGCCCATCCCCATGAATGGCTCCATGTCGTTTCCCGTATAGGAGGCCGTGCCGAAGGCCGCCAGCGTCGGCAACCGTCCCGCATTGGCCGCACGCAGCGAGCGGTGCAGCAACTCCTCCTGCAATTCGAGCGACCGGAGGTCGGAGTTCTCCGTCACATCGACCGTCAGACCGTCGGTCCCGGCCAGCACCTCGTCCCGCATGGCATCCAACGCCCCCACCACCTCGATCTCCACCTCCTCGGGAACCGAAAGGTACATCTTCAGCTGGAGTTTCGCCAGCTTGATCGAGTTCTCGGTCTGCAGGATCGTGGGCTTCAGGTTGCTCAGCTGCACCTGTGCCGTCAGCAGGTCGTACTCCGAGGCCAGGCCGTTGCGGTACTGCACCTCCGTATCGTCGACCGTACGCTGTACCGTAGCCTCCGATTCGCGGAGCACCGCAAGCGACTGCTCGGCCAGCAGGATGTTGTAGAAGGCCTTCTTCACCTCGGCCACCAGCGTGATGCGCGAAGCGCGCGCCGCCTCCACGGCCGCGGCCATCTGCGTGTCGTTCATCTTCAACGTGCGGTAGACTGCCGGTGCAAAGAGCGGCAGCGACAGATCCCCCTGCACGGCGAACGTATTGTCGGCACCGAACGACAGCCCGCCGCGCATCTCCGACTTCACAATCGAGCGCGTGTAGCTTCCCGATGCGGACACCTGCGGCAACAGGCTGCCCCACGTCTGACGCTTCACGTAGTCGTAACGCTCAACCTCCATCTCCGCGATCCGCACGGTCGGGTTTTCGCTCAAAGCGATCTCCAGCGCCTCGGGAAGGGTCAGGCGCAACTGCGCCGAAAGGCCCGTGGCACACAGAAGCCCCGCGGTCAGGCATGCGATCCGTAAAAATCTTTTCATAGAATCTGTTCTTGGCTTGTTTTCAATTGAGAAACTTCTCCTGCGTCACTCCCCGTCTCCGGACGGATCGAGGCGTCGCCGGTAATCGTCCACGAGCCGGACGCCCTCGGATGTCGAAATGCCCCGGAAGATATTGCTGACGATCTGCACGAAGGCCTCGCGTTCGCTCATTCCCTCGGGTAGCAGCAGGTCCTTGCGTTCGGTGACCGCCGAGGCCGTGTAATAAAGTACCGAGATGACCAGGTCCACATTGATCGTCCTGAGAAAGAGCCCGTCGGCGATCTCCTGCCGAAGCATCTCGCCCAGATCGCAACGGCACTTCGCGGAGCCTTCGCGCAGCAGCCGCTCGTGAACCGCAGGATAGAACTTGCGCAGATTTCCCAGCAGGCGGTGAATCACCTCCGCATCGTCCATGATGCGGCCCAACACGATGAACATCGCTTCGAGGACATTCTGCGCGCCGGCACAGGCATTCTGCCGTTCGATGCGCTTGCACTCGAAGAAATACTCCATGGTCAGGTACAGGAGACTCTCCTTGTCGCCGAAAAACTCGTAGAGCGTACGTTTCGAGACGCCCAACTGCTGCGCAATATCGTCCATGCGTACCGACTTGATGCCCTGCGAGACAAACATCTGCATGGCCTGTGCTATGATACGTTCTTTCTGAGTCATGGCATAACCGGAAATCGTTGCATCAAATATAGCAAGAAAACCCGAAAAACCAAAAAAAGTTTTCCAGTTTATTCAGAATCAGACAAGAAAATCACAAAAAAAGCCCGGATGCACTGGCATCCGGGCGATAGGAGGCATTCGCGCGATCACGCAGTAGCGTTCTCGAGTTTGCGCATGATCGAGAAGATGAAGAGCGCCGAAAGCAGGCACAGCACGATCAGCACGCTCCAAACCATCCACAGCGCCATACCGCTGCCCCAAAGGTAGCCGATCAGCGACGTGGCGTAGTTGCCGATGGCCGTGGCGGCGAACCAGCAGCCCATCATCATGCCCTTGTATTTCGGAGGCGCCACCTTCGAGACGAACGAGATACCCATCGGCGAGAGCAGCAGCTCGGCGAAGGTCAGCACCAGGTAGGTCGAGATCAGCCAGTTCTGCGAGACGAACTGGTCGCTCGCTCCGACGGCCTTCACCTCGGCCGGGGACATCAGCCCCAGCGACCCGATGGTCAGGATCAGGAAGCCGCCGGCGGCGATAATCATGCCCATGCCGATCTTGCGCGGGGCCGAAGGCTCCTTGCCCCGGTTGGCAAGGGCCGTGAAGATGGCCACCGAGATCGGAGTAAGGCCCACGACGTAGAAGGGGTTGAACTGCTGGAAGTCCGAAGGCAGGATATGTACCGGATCGGGCGTAAGCGTATAACGATAGATCAGTGCACCCACGGCGACAGCGAACGCGGCGGCACTGATGAGCTTGCCGCGGCTCTTTTCCGACTGGAAGAAACCCACAATGCCGTAGACACTCACAAGCACAAGCACGAGGTTGAAGATGTCGAAGCCCATGCGGGTAATGCCCGTGGCCTCGGAGGTCGTGTAGTCCCGGGCGAAGAAGGTCATCGTCGAGCCGTTCTGGTGGAAGGCCATCCAGAAGAAGATCACCACGGCGAAGACGAGCATCAGGGCCGTGATGCGCGACTTGGTCTGCGCGGGCGTCAGTTCAACCTGCTTGGCCCCGGCAGCCGTTGCGGCGGCAGCCTGCTGTTTGGCCGTCACGTCGGCATGCTTGAACGTGCGGCGGGAGCCCACATAGATCAGGTAGGAGACAATCAGCGAGATGCAGGCCACCCCGAAACCCATGTTGTAGGCCGTCGAGAGTTTCTCGATGTAATGGCTCGAGAACTCGCCCAGATCACTGATCGAGGTGCTCATCGACGCGGCCAGCTCCTGCAGCTTGGCCAGCGGCTCGGCGCCCATCTTGTCGCCCAGGTCCAGGTACTGGTGTGCCAGGGCCGGGATCTGACCGTTGTAGACCAGGCCGTCCTGCGCCAGGAAATGGTTCGTGATCCACTTGGCCATCGCCGGGGCGAACATCGCGCCGATGTTGATCGCCATGTAGAAGATCGAGAAGGCATTGTCGCGCTTCGACTGGTAGGCCGGGTCGTCATAGAGGTTACCTACCAGCACCTGCAGGTTCCCCTTGAAGAGTCCCGTTCCGCAGGCGATCAGCGCCAGGGCCCCGAACATCATCGCCTGACCGGCGAGTCCCGTTCCGGTCGGGATGGAGAGCAGCGCATAACCGCCGAACATCACGAAGATACCCAGCGTGACCATCTTTCCGAAACCGAACTTGTCGGCCAGAATGCCGCCGAAGAAGGGCATGAAGTAGACCGCAGCCAGGAAAATACCGTAAATCTGCGTGGTGACCGCTTCGGTATAGCCGAATTTCGCCTGCAGGAACAGCGTAAAGATCGCAAGCATGGTATAGTAGCCGAACCGCTCGCCCGTATTGGCCAGCGAAAGGGCATACAAACCTTTGGGTTGTCCTTTGAACATAGGATTAGGAGAGATTTAGATAATTTGATGGATTTGATTGGATTGATTCAGTTGGAAGCGGCTTCCCGTGCGAGCGGCTCGACCTCGAACCGTGCGAAATCCGCATGTCCCGAGCCGTCGTGGATGCCGGGATTGATGCAGAATATCCCGATCTTCGCGCCGATCCACTGGCCGGTCTCGACAGCGACAGGTGCTCCGATCTTCTCGAACCGCTCGCCGTCGAGGCTGTAGGAGTACTGGCAGGTGGCATCTTCCGTGATGTCCGCGCGGAGCAGGATCGTCCCGCCGGCAAAGTCGACGGAGGCCAGTTCGACCGGAGGGAATCCGCAGTTTTCATACTTCCCCGTGCGCAGGTAAAGGACATAACCGTCGCCGTCACGCTCGGCATTCAGATAGGTATGCGTATTGCCCATGACGATCAATCCGCAACGCTCCTTCCCCGCGAGACCGCGCACATCGACCTCGGCCGTGGCGCGGAAATTCGGAGCCGGAGTCTTCTGCAGCAAGAGGTTTCCCGCATAATTCAGGTTGCCCTCCTCCTCGGGGACCGAGGCGGCAAACAACCGGATATACCCTTCGCGTTCGGTCAACGAGTACCACTTGGCCTGCGGGGCGGCCATCCACTGCCACTGCTTCCCGAGCGTCGGAGACGAAAAGTCGTCGGAGGTCTGGGGTACGACCGCTCCTCCCCGGTAGTCACTCCGGGGTTTCCGATAGGTGAGCACGGGCTCCCCGCATCCGTCGTTGTCGCAGTCGACGCCCATCAGCGGCCAATCCTCCTCCCAACGCGCCGGCTGCAGATGCACGATCCGGCCGAACGCCGGCGTGGACTGGAAATGAATGAACCACCACTCGCCATAGGGGGTGTCGACCAGTCCGCCCTGATGGGGGCCGTTGATTCCGTTGCCCTCCTCGAGCACCTTCCGGCTTTCGTAGGGCCCGTAGATATTGCGGGAGCGCAACACGCTCTGCCAGCCGTTCGCAACCCCGCCCGCCGGAGCCAGGATATAATACCAGCCGTTGCGCTTCATCATTTTCAACCCTTCGAGAACGGGGTTCTCCTCCTCGTCCCAATAAACGACCCGCCCGTCGTCGAGCAGGCTGAGTCCGTCGTCCGACATGCGATGGAGGATGGCCGGGCCACCGCACAACTTGCTGTGAACGAGGTAGGCTTTCCCGTCGTCGTCCCAGAAGGGGCAGGGGTCCTCCCACTGCGCGACATGGACGATGTGCTTCAGGGTCCACTCCTTGCGGGGATCGTCGGTGTACGCCACGAAAAGCCCCTCCTTCGGGGTGCAGAAATAGACCATGTATTTCCCGTCGTGGTACCGGATGGAGGGTGCCCACGAGCCCTGCCCGTGGTTGGGACGCTCGTAGTTGCTCAGCGGGATCGACGTGTAGACATGGTTGACGATCGTCCAGTTGACCAGGTCCTTCGAGTGCAGGACAGGGATGCCCGGAGCGCACGTGAAACTCGAGGCGACCATATAGTAGTCATCCCCCACCCGCAGCACGTCGGGGTCGGAATAGTCGGCATAGATGATCGGGTTGCGGTACGTGCCGTCGCCGTTGTCGGGGGACCAGACCTGGGCACGCGAGAGGGAAAATCCACAGAGTACGAGGATGAGTGAAAGGGCGAATTTCGACATGTCACCGATTATTTCCGACAAAGATAAAAAAATTTTGGAAAAACAAACGGCCCGAACGGATATTTGCCGCGCGAAAAGAGGCGCACGGGCCTGTATTTCGAAAAAACGCCGGAACGCCCTGGCCTGTTTCGCGCGGAATTTCTATCTTTGCAGGAATCATAAGACCAACGATCCGAAAGCCCGGCCATGAACCGCAACGAAACACCCCGCAACACCCCGCTGGAGATGCTGTTCAACTACAACGACATCTTTTTCAGCTTCTTCTACGACGACGCACACGGCTGTGTGCACCGTTCGCACGACTACGCCCTGAACCACGTCTACACGGGAGAGATGCTCCTCGACAACGGACAGGAGGTACTCCGCGTCGGAAAGGGCGAAAGCGTCTTCATTCCCCGCGACCACCACATCACCCTCTACAAGCGGCCGGCCGATGGAGAACGCTATTGCGGCATATTCATGCGCTTCACGCGCCCGTTCCTGCGCGAGATGTTCACCCGCAGAGGCTGCCGCACGGCAGGGGCGCCGCAGCCGGAGGCCCGTTCCGAAGCGGTCGTACTGCCCCGGACGCCCGAACTGGAGAGCCTCTTCACCTCGATGACCCCCTATTTCGACCCCCAGGTAAAGCCCTCGGAGGAGTTCATGCAGCTCAAGTTGCAGGAGGGGCTGCTCGCCCTGCTGCACGCCGGACGGCACTTCGAACGGATGCTCTTCGACTTCAACCAGCCCTGGAAGATCGACATCATGGAGTTCCTGGAACAGAACTACATGTATGAGTTCTCGCTCGACGAACTCGCCCACTACACGGGGCGCAGCCTGGCCACGTTCAAACGCGACTTCCGGAAGATCAGCGACCTCCCGCCCGAGAAATGGCTCATCCGCCGGCGTCTCGAAGCGGCCCGGGAACGGCTCCGGGAGGGAGATGCGACGGTCATGGAGGTGGCCGCCGAGGTGGGGTTCAGGAACACCTCGCATTTCTCGACCGCCTTCAAGCGGCAGTTCGGCGTTGCCCCGACCTCCGTACGCAACTCCGGCCCGCTGCCGAAGGGGGATATGAGCTGCTGAACAATGCATTTTGAACCGCTGAGCAATTCCCGTCCGCGATTTTTGTCCTACTTTTGCATGTCGGCGCGAATGTCCGCGCCCATCGGAATGCAAGCATTATGACACGACAGATCGCAACCATCCTCTTTTCGGCATTGGCCCTGAGCCTGGCTTCCACAGGAGGCCTTCCCGCCGCCGCACGGACGCCGCACGACGAACCGGCTTTATCAACACCTTCAGATATGGACGAATCGCTGAAAATCACCGACACCTGGGACAAGGTCTTCCCGAAAAGCGACCGGGTCGACCACCGCAAGGTCACCTTCCGCAACCGCTTCGGCATCACGCTCGTCGCCGACCTCTATTCGCCCCGGAACGCCGAGGGGCCCCTGCCGGCCATTGCCGTGAGCGGCCCGTTCGGGGCCGTCAAGGAGCAGGCTTCGGGACTCTATGCGCAGGAGCTGGCCGAACGCGGCTTCCTGGCCATTGCCTTCGACCCCTCCTACACGGGCGAAAGCAGCGGCGAACCCCGCTATGTCGCCTCCCCCGACATCAACACCGAGGATTTCTGCGCCGCGGTCGATTTCCTCACGACGCTCGACGGGGTCGACCCCGCACGCATCGGCATCCTCGGCATCTGCGGGTGGGGCGGCCTGGCCCTCAATGCGGCAGCCATCGACACCCGCATCAAGGCTACCGTCACGACGACTATGTACAACATGAGCCGCGTGACGGCCAACGGCTATTTCGACCAGGGCGACAGTGCCGACGCCCGCGACGCCCTGCGTCGACAGCTCAATGCCCAGCGCACCGCCGATGCCCACAACGGCTCGTATGCCCGGGCGGGGGGCGTGGTCGACCCGCTGCCCGACGACGCCCCGCAGTTCGTCAAGGACTACTACGCCTACTACAAGACCCCGCGCGGCTACCACCCCCGCTCGCTCAACTCCAACGACGGGTGGAACGTCACCTCGGCACTCTCGTTCCTCAACACGCCGCAACTCGCCTATGCCGGCGAAATCCGCAACGCCGTGATGATCGTCCACGGGGAGAAGGCCCACTCACGCTACTTCAGCGAAGATGCCTTCAAACGCCTCTGCGGCGACAACAAGGAGCTCGTCATCATTCCGGGCGCCAGCCACACGGACCTCTACGACAACCGCGCGGCCATCCCCTTCGACCGTATCGAAGCCTTCTTCCGCAAATACCTCCGGTAGGAAAAACCTCCGGGCAGACGCATGCGACGGGGCCGGACCTTCGGGTCGGCCCCGTCGCCCATACAGGGTGAGACATCAGGGTGCAATCGCCGTTTTTTTCTCCGGATTTCAAAAATATTTCGTTATATTTGTCTATAAAAGCACCCGCTATGGAACCTGTAAAACATAAACTTCCGATCGTCGAACGCGACGCCTGGCTGCAACCCGTCGAGGAGCAGATGAACCGCCGCCACGCCCGCTACGAAGAGAAAATGGACGAAATACTGCGCTCCTCCGCCTCGATCGTCGACTATGCCAACGGATACCGCTACTTCGGATGGCAGTGGGACGACACGCTCGACGGATGGTGGCTGCGCGAATGGCTGCCCGGTGCCCACGACGTCTACGTCTTCGGCGACTTCAACAACTGGCAGCGCACCGAAATCCGCATGCACAAGGATGCCGCAGGCGTCTGGAGCGCCTTCTTTCCCGCGGCGATGTACCGTGACCGCCTCACCCACGGCTCGCTCTACAAACTCCACGTCCACGGCGACAACGGCTGGATGGACCGCATCCCGGCCTACGCCCGGCGCGTGGTGCAGGACGACGCCACCAAAAACTACACGGCGCAGTTCTGGAACCCCGCCGAAGAGTTCGACTGGAAAGGGGACAATTTCGACGCCTCGTCGGTCGGCAGCCTCCTGATCTACGAGGCCCATGTCGGCATGGCCCAGGAGCGGGAAGGGGTCGGCACCTACCGCGAATTTACCGAGAAGATCCTCCCGATCATCAAGCGCGACGGTTACAACGCCGTGCAGCTCATGGCCATCGCCGAGCACCCCTATTACGGTTCGTTCGGATACCACGTGTCGAGTTTCTTCGCCCCGACGTCGCGCTGCGGCACCCCCGAGGAGCTCAAGGAACTCATCCGCCGGGCCCACGAAATGGGACTGGCCGTCATCATGGACCTCGTGCACGCCCACTACGTCAAGAACCTCAACGAGGGAATCAACGAG
>DXGO01000077.1 GCA_019113885.1 Candidatus Alistipes intestinipullorum
CGACGAGGCCGCCGTGAAGAGGGCCCTCGACGCCATCACCGAGTGCGTGAAGACCAAGCAGGGCAACCTGCTCGCGCTGGCCGTCGAGGCCGCCAAGGTGCGCGCCACGCTGGGCGAAATCTCCGATGCCTGCGAGGTTGTCGTAGGCCGCTACAAAGCCGTTATCCGTTCCATCTCAGGAGTTTATTCGTCAGAAGTGAAAAACGACAAATCGTTCGAGCACGCCAAGGAGCTGTGCGCCGAATTCGCCAAGAAAGAGGGCCGTCAGCCGCGTATCATGATCGCCAAGCTGGGTCAGGACGGCCACGACCGCGGCGCCAAGGTGGTTGCCACGGGATATGCCGACATCGGCTTCGACGTCGACATGGGCCCGCTGTTCCAGACCCCCGAAGAGGCTGCCAAGCAGGCCGTCGAGAACGACGTGCATGTGGTGGGCGTCTCGTCGCTGGCCGCAGGACACCTGACGCTCGTGCCGCAGATCATCGCCGAGCTGAAGAAGCTCGGGCGTGAGGATATCATCGTCATCGTCGGCGGTGTGATTCCTCACCAGGATTATGACGAACTCTACCGCGACGGCGCCGCCGCCATCTTCGGCCCCGGTACGCCGATCGCCACGGCAGCCATCAAGATTCTCGAAATCCTGATGGAGGAGTAGTTACGAACGTCCTCCAAAACTTTTCGATACCCTCCGGTCCGACGGCCGGAGGGTATTTTTGCCTCCCCGAAAAAGGAATCCGCAGATAAAATTTGCGTATGGAGGCGATTTGTCGTATCTTGTCAGCAGATTCATCAACACCCCCCCCCGACAAATGGAAATTATATACCGCAGTTTCGAAGACCTGGCCCGCACAATAAGGAGCAACATCCATAAAATTCCTCATGACATCGACGCAGTAATCGGCGTACCTCGCTCGGGCATGATCCCGGCCTATCTGATCGGCCTCTACCTCAACAAACCCGTTCTGAGCGTCGCGGGCTTCCTCGAGGCGCAACGGAATGGGGGGAGGGAAAAAAAATTGCTTGCGTCCGAAGCCGGACAACGCAGCAAATACATCCAGCATACACACTCTGGACGGGTATTGGTTATCGACGATAGCTACCGCCGTGGCAAAGCCTACCATAAGGTGCGCGGGCAACTCGCCGAAGTAGAAGGCGTGGAGTTTATATACGGCGCGATCTACACAACGGCCGAGGGGGTTGAGAACTTGGACTTCTGGGGCGAGGTACTCTCCTCGCGCCGACTCTTCGAATGGAATATCTTCCACCACAAGTCGCTCGAAAACGCTGCTTTTGACATTGACGGCGTGCTGTGCCAGGATCCGCCGGTCGACGACGACGGAAAACAATACCGCGCCTACATCCGCCATGCTATTCCCCGCTTCGTACCCTCTACGCCGGTGAAGATGCTGGTAACCTGCAGGCTCGAAAAATATCGCGCCGAAACCGAGGCGTGGCTCGCCGAGCAAGGCATCCGGTACGAAAAGCTCGTCATGCTCGACTTCCCAGACAAGGCAACCCGCGTGAAATGGGGCCGACATGGCTTCTACAAGGGCGAAGTTTACGAAAAGAGCGACTGCACGCTCTTTATCGAGAGCTCGCTTCGCGAAGCGCTCCAGATCACGCAAGAGACAAAAAAGCCAGTATTTTGCACCGAGACCATGAGCCTGCTCCAGCAGGGAAGTTCGATGAAGAACGAACTGGTCCAACTTGACGCCAAGCGCAGAATGGCAAAAAAACGGTTCCGGAACTGGCTGCGGAGACTCTTCGGAGGCAAGAAGCGTTAATGGCCCCAGGCCGCTCACTGTATCGTCCCGACCAAACCCGAATAAGAGAAGCCGTCGTTCCGCAATGGAACGACGGCTCTTTCACAAAAGGAGCAAAGCCCTCATCGGATCACAGGCACGCCTCGAGAATCCGGCGGGCCATCGCGCCGTCGACATTCGCAGCCTCGCCGTGGTGCACGCCCGAAGCATTGAAACGTCGCTCAATCTCGGCAATCGTCGCCTCACCGATACCCTCTTCCGAAAGGTGCGTCGAGAGACCCAGCGAACGGAAAAACTCCTCGGTGCGGGCGATCGTGCGGTCGATGCGCTCCTCCTCCGAACCTTCCGAAATGCCCCAGATACGCTCCCCATACTGCAACAGTTTGCCGTGCTTCTGGTCCCGCAGCGTCCGCAGCGTGCCGTTGATCACGATCGCCAGCGTCGCGCCGTGCGTCAACCCATGCAGCGCCGTCAACTCGTGACCGATCATGTGCGTCGCCCAGTCCTGCGTCACACCCATGCGGATCATATCATTCAGCGCAAGCGTCGCCGAAAGCATGTACTCCGACATCGTCTCGTAGTCCCGCGTCTCGCCCAGCGCCTTCGGAGCGATCTCCACAACCGTATGCAGAATGCCTTCAGCCCAGCGGTCCATCAGCCGCGACTGCCCCGGGGTTGTCATATACTGCTCCAGCACATGCACGAAGGTATCGGCCAGGCCGCAGGCGATCTGGCGCTTCGGCAACGAATAGAGCGTCTCGGGATCGAGAATCGAGAAGACGGGGTAATTGCTGTAGAAAGCATACTTCTCCTGCGTCTCGTAGCGCGAAATGACCGCACCGCTGTTCATCTCCGAGCCCGTTGCCGCCATCGTAAGCACCGACGCCAGCGGAACGGTCCGGTCGTAGCTGCCCTTGAGCACCAGGTCCCAGGCATCGCCGTCGTAGAGCAAGCCGGCCGAGATGAGTTTCGTGCCGTCGATCACCGAACCTCCGCCCACGGCCAGCAGGAAGTCGACCTTATGCTCCTTGCCCAAAGCGATGGCCTTGCGCAGTGTCTCGATCGAGGGATTGGCCTCGATGCCCCAAAACTCGATGAAATCCCGACCCTCGAGGGCCTTGACAACCTGTTCGTAGACACCGTTGCGCTTGGCACTACCGCCGCCGAAGGTAATCATGATGCGTTTATCGGCCGGAATGAGTTTCGACAGCCGGGCGATCTGTCCCTTGCCGAAAACAAGCTCAGTAGGATTGTGATAGATGAAGTTATTCATAGTTGAAAAGTTTGATAAACCAAAGATACGAAAATTCGGGCAAACAAAATCACCGTGCACTGCGAATTTACGGCAAAGGCCTTCGTTCACGGCAGAGCAAAAAAGTTCGGAAGGGAGCAAACCCTGTCCAAAATGACATGTTGATACATTTTGTTCAATACTTATGTTTACTCCGCTCAGAGCGACACAGAGGGCATATTTTAAGACTTCTGTCAGAAAAAAAGCATAAGTCGACGTTATTTTAACATTAAAAACTAATACTAATTTGAAAATATTTGTTATATTTG
>DXGO01000078.1 GCA_019113885.1 Candidatus Alistipes intestinipullorum
CCGAAAAGCTCCTGCTTTTTCTCAGCTGTTAAATAAGCCATTTTATTGAGTTTATTTAAGTTCCACTCTACGACGCATCCCCCTTACCGTGGATAACGCCAGAGCGTTCGGCAAAGGTACAAAATAATTGAGATTTGGGCATTAAAATTTGAAAATTATTGCCTTTTGGAGGTGAAAAATAGCGAGTTCTCGCGGAAAATCGTATTTTTGTAGCCAAACAAGTGAATGCTATGCGAAAGAAACGCCTTTTTTGGGGTGTGCTTCTTGCAATGACTGTCGGGTTGTCCGGTTGTGCGGGAGGCCCGGCCTATACGGTTGTCGACGGCGTGATGCTCGGTACGACGCTGCATGTGGTTGCCGACGTGCGGGGCGTCACGGCGCAGGAGTTGCATGCGGCGATCCTGGAGTTGGACCGGGAGGCCAAGGCTTCGATGTCGATCTACGACGAGGGGTCGCTGCTGAGCCGCCTGAACCGCAACGAAACCGATTCGATCGACCGGCACATCGCCTTCAACCTGCGCCTGGCCGACAGCATCGGGGCCTTGAGCGACGGCCGTTACGACGTGACGGTCAAGCCGTTGGTCGAGGCGTGGGGCTTTGCTGGGAAGGAGGCCGCGGCGCATCCGAACGTCGACTCGATCCTCACGTTCGTCGGGCGTGACAAGGTGCATGTCGAAGGGAACCGCCTGGTGAAGGCCGATCCGCGCGTGCAGCTCGACTTCAACTCCGTTGCCAAGGGCTATACGGTCGACCTGCTGGCCGCGCTGGTCGAGCGCTACGGGGCGGAGAACTACATCGTCGACATCGGCGGCGAGGTGCGTTGCCGGGGCGTGAACCGCGAGGGTAACCCGTGGCGCATCGGCGTGGAGACTCCCTTCGACGGCAACATGAGCGACGGCGACTACCTCCAGAAGCGAATCCAGTTGCGCGACGGGGCCTTGGCTACCTCGGGCAACTACCGTCGTTATTACCTCGATGCCGCTGGGAAAAAGGTGGCCCATACGATCGACCCGCGGACGGGTAGGAGCGCCCTGTCGCGGCTGTTGTCGGTGACCGTAGCGGCGCCGACATGCGCCGAAGCCGACGCATTGGGTACGATGTTCCTGGCCATGGGGGCCGACGATGCCCTGGCGGCCGTGGAGCGCATGCCGGGCGTGGCTGTCTATTTCATCCTTGCCGGCGATGGCGACGCCTACGAAGAGTACCTGTCCCCGGCCATGGAGCCGCTCGTCATGCCCTGAGAGTCCTGTTTCCCGAACCCCAACGACCGAAATGCCTATGAAAAAAGCAGTTTTCCTCTATAACGTCCAGTCTGGCAAGGGGCGCATCGCCCGCAATGTCGAAAATATCTGTGCGATTTTCGCCGAGAACGGATATTCCGTGACGCCGCAACTGATCGATTTCAACCGCAATCCTTTCGATGGCAACGAGCAGATCGACCTGATGGTGGTCGCAGGTGGCGACGGTACGCTCAACTATGCGGTCAACGCCATGAAATCCAAAGGGCTGGATATTCCTCTCGGGGTGATCCCGGCAGGTACGGCCAATGATTTCGCCGGGGTGCTCGGCATGTCGCACGATCCGCTCGAGGCGGCGCGTCAGATTGCGAATGGGGTGATCGAGCGGGTCGATTGCGGATGTGTCAACGGGCTCTATTTCGTCAATATCTTCTCGTTCGGCATCTTCACCACCACTTCGCAACGGACGCCCGATGAGCGCAAACACCGTATCGGTAAACTGGCCTATCTGATCGAGGGGATCAAGGAGGTGCGTTCGGTGCACGGCGTGCCTCTCGAGATCGACGCTGATGGCGAGCGCTTCGATCTGAAGTCGCTCATCGTGCTGATCTTCAATGGCCGCACGGCCGGAGGGTTTAACCTCACGCGCCGTGCCTCGATCAAGGACGGGAAGTTCGACTGCATTCTGCTCGAAAAGAAAAACCTTTTCCAGTCGACCTTTGCCATGGGAAGTTACCTGATGGGCGGGAACCCGAAAATCGTCAAACAGTTGCAGGCCCGGCGGATCGACATCCGTTCGACGATCGACGAGCCCACCGATGTCGACGGGCAGAAGGGCGCCCAGTTCCCGCTGCATATCGAATGCTTGGCCGGGGAGTTGCAGGTGATGTGCGCTAAGACCGACTGACGGGCGGTTTTCTGGCGGGGCTTGTTTTTGCAGCATGCCTTTGCAAGTTTGTAGATAATTCGTATTTTTGTCCGAAAACTCAACTGTATGGCGGATACCGGAAAGATGATACGCAGCGGAGGCCGCGAAAACCTGCATAAGGTCTCCATCTCCCGCATCAAGAAGGAGATGAGCGATGTTTTTTACCTGTCGGACGACCTTGTCATCACGACGCTGACAGCCGACACGAACACCACGGCCAATTATCCGACCTCGATTGATGGCTTTACCGCCATCATCATGATGTCGGGGGAGGCGGTCGTGTCGATCGACATGCAGAACTATACCGTGCGTCCCAACAACATTGTGGTCATCAACCCCGATTCGATCATCCGCACGGTGAAGTGTTCGTCGAATGCCGCGGCCTACCTGCTGGCCTTCTCCAAATCGTTCGTCAACGAGGTGCAGATCGACCTGTCGACGTCGTTGCCGGTCTACATGCGTTTCGGCAAGGCCCCGGTCCTGGAGGCGACGCCGCAGGACGTCGGGGAGATCCGGCAGTTGTTCCAGTTTATCAAGGCCATGTTGCGTAGCGACAAGGAGCGTTACCGGCACGAGATCATCCGCACGCTCTTCACGACGGCCTTTTATATCATCACCGACATCAATCAGCGGGAGCGTCCCGGGGAGCAGAAGCAAGGGCGTTGCGAGGTGCTTTTCAACGAGTTCATGGCGCTTCTCCAGCAGTACAACAAGCGGGAGCGGAACGTAAGTTTCTATGCCCGGCAGTTGAACATCACGCCCAAATACCTCTCGTCGGTAGTCAAGGAGGTGAGTGGCAAGACGGCGGCGCGGTGGATCGACGAGTCGGTGATCCTCGAGGCCAAGGCGCTTTTGAAATACTCCGGGATGAGCATCCAGGAGATTGCCTACCACCTGAATTTCTCGACACAGTCGTTCTTCGGCAAATACTTCAAGCAGCATACCGGGACGTCGCCTTCGCGGTACAAACGTCGGGGATAAAGCCTTTTTTCTTCGAATGTCCGCGCGGGCGAATTTGTGCCGATGCGCGGACTTTTTGTTGCTGCCTTTTTCATGCGTCGGAATATTCCGGGAGACCTTTCGAGTATCCTTCCCCGTCGCTGTGCGGCCGACGAAGCCATGACCGAAAAACGGGCCCTCAAGTGATTGAGGGCCCGTTTTTCGACGGAATCGTTGGCCGGCATTATTTGCGGGCGGCCTTGGCGGCCACCGCCTTGTCCAATTCGATGATGAAGTCCGAGAGGACGTTCATGTAGTTGATGAAGGCGTCGTATGCCGAGTCATAGGGATTGAAGTAGGAGTGCACGTCGCCGTCCGACAGCCACTTCGTCGCCATGTAGTAGAAGTGATCCGACGTCTGCATGAAGCTCCATACATAATCGAAATCGGCGCTCTTGAGGGCCTTGACCTTCTCTTTCTGTGCATACAGCTTCGAGAAGGCCTCGTTCTGGAGTTCGTTTCCGAGCCATGCGGTGATGTCACGCTCCTCGTCGGCCCACGACATCACGTGCGGGCAGTGGAGTACCGATACCGGCTGGTATTTTTTTGCAGCCTCGGTGACGGTGGCGAATTCCAGCCCGTTCTTCTTGGCCAGGACGGCCTTGGGCAGCGCGCGCATGAACTCGAAGATACCCGTATCGGCAGCCTGATGCTCGCCGAAGGTCTCGTAGTCCATGAAGAGGTTGATGACCTCGCCCGGGGTATCGGCCGATGCGAGCCACTGCACGTACTTGTCGGCAGTCAGCGGCCACTGGTCCCAGCTCTGGTTCGAGAAGCGGAAGGCGATGTCGTCCGAGAGCTTGTAGTTACGCAGCAGCAGCCGCAGTTTCTGGTCGATGGCGTTGGCATAGACGTAGTTGGGTGACTTCCATCCCAATACGTGCTTGGCGCCCTCGGCCAGCATCGTGCGGAATCCCATTCCGGCGACCATAGCGCCGATCTCGTCGGAGTAGATGAGCTCGGTGTTGCGGAAGGCCGTGGGTTTGACACCGAACTCTTTCTTGATGAGTGCGGTGTGGAGTTTAACCTGCTCGGTGAAGTCCTCCTTCGAAGCCAGTGCCGCAAGCGAGTGCGAATAGGTCTCGGCCAGGAACTCCACGCAACCGGTGGCTGCCAGCTCCTTGAACGACTCGAGCACTTCGGGGGCGTAGGCGCGCATTTGCTCGATGGCGATGCCGGTGATCGAGAACGAGCAACGGAATTTGCCCTTGTTCTCCTTGATGAGTTTCAGCAACAAGGCGTTCATCGGGAGGTAGCACTGCCGGGCGACCTTCTGCATGATCGAACGGTTGAGCAGGTCGTCCAGGTAGTTATGATCTTTGCCCATATTGAAGAAACGGTACTTCTTCAGACGCCAGGGCTGATGAACCTGAAAATATAAACAAACGGTTTTCATGAGGGGGAACTTTATTTGGATTGTTTCTTATTCTCTTCGATCACGGTTTCGTAGACCGTCTTGATTTTGGCTGCGGCATCGTTCCATTTGAGGTTCGTTACCTCTTCGAGGCCCTTTTCGGCGAACATTTTGGCCAGGGCGGGGTACTCGATCAGGGCGTAGATTGCGTCTGCCAGGGCATCGACATCCCAGTAGTCGACCTTGACGGCGTAGTCGAGGACCTCGGCCACACCGCTCTGCTTGGAGATGATGACCGGGACGTTCGAACGCATGGCCTCGAGGGGCGAGATACCGAAAGGTTCGGAAACCGACGGCATGACGTATACGTCGGAGAGCTGGAACATCTTGTGGACGTCTTCTCCGCGAAGGAATCCCGTGAAGTGGAAGCGGTCCGCGATACCGAGCCGTGCGACGCGGCGGATGACATGGTTCATCATGTCGCCCGACCCTGCCATGACGAAGCGCACGTTGGGTACGCGTTTGAGCACCTTGGCGGCCGCCTCGACGAAGTAGTCGGGGCCTTTCTGGTAGGTGATACGTCCCAGGAAGGTGACGATCTTGTCTTCGACGCCGCGCTCGGGGGTTTCGGTACTGTTCTCGGCGAAGCGCACGGCGTTGTGAACTGTTACGACCTTCTCGGGCGCGATTCCGTATCGGTTTATGACGATGTTCCGCGTGAGGTTCGACACGGCGATGACTCGGTCGGCAGCCTCCATTCCGGCGCGTTCGATGGCGTAGGTTTGGGTGTTGATATTCTCACCGCTGCGGTCGAACTCCGTGGCGTGCATGTGTACGACGAGGGGTTTCCCCGAGATGCGTTTGGCGGCGATACCGGCGTAATAGGTGAGCCAGTCGTGTGCGTGGATGACGTCGAACTGTCCTTCGAGGTCCTTTGCGACCTGAGCGGCAACGACGGCATAACGGGCTACCTCCTCCATGAGGTTTGCGCCATATTTTCCCGAGAAGGTATAGCGCTGTTTCCAGGCATCGGTCGTCGACCAAGTACGCTGTCCCGTTTTGACGTATTGCTCGTGGTATGTGTCGTACTCCTCGGGCGAGATGTAAGGCACCATGTTGGAGTCGATATGGATGAACGACATTTTTTCCAGCACGTCGTCAGCCCCGCTCCCGGTGGCGCCGTACAACGCTTCCACGTCACTGGCATTCACCACATGGATGAAGCGTTGGTCTTCATCACCGTAAGCGTGCGGAACGATGAAGGTCACATCGACTCCGTTCCGTGCCAGTCCGCGTGTCATACCGTAGCAGGCTGTACCCAATCCGCCGGCAATATGGGGTGGAAATTCCCATCCGAACATTAAAACTCTCATAATTGATTTACTCCTTGTTTATCTTTCGTTTTCCTATTTATTTCCGTTCGGCCTGATGCCGGACCTGGCGGGTTTTGTCCCGCAGCGTTTGTCCGGTTTCCTCATTTTTGCGCTGTTGCCAGCGACTTCTTCCACACCTTGCAGACAACTAATCTTCCACTGCTTGCCTTATCCCTCTCCTCTCAAAGTCCTTCTTTGGGGATTTCTCATTCAACCTTGCTTCTCTTTCTTTTCCTCTCTCTACTTTCCTGTTTCACTCCTCACTCCATTCTCTCTGCCTCTCTGCCTCTCTGCCTCTCTGTCTCTCTGTCTCTCTGTCT
>DXGO01000079.1 GCA_019113885.1 Candidatus Alistipes intestinipullorum
TGCCATATCTGCGGTTATTTTGCTTCTGCGGTAAATTGTCCGTCGGCGACCTCGATCGTCAGCGATTGTCCTGTCCGCACTCCGCGGGCCGAGGTCACGGCATGCCCTTCGGTGCGTACGACGGCGAAGCCCATGCGGAGAATCTCCTTCGGCGAGCGGCTGGCGACAACTTCGCCGAGCGATTCAATCCGTTGGCGTTGCTGCCGGAGGAAGATTGCCGCTGTGTTGCGGAACGCTTCGTCGCGGGCCGCGAGCTCCACGCCCCGTTGGCGGAGCAGCGCCTGCGCGAGGTGGCGGACGCTGCCGGCGAACTCTTCGAGCCGCAATTGCTGCGCACGCGCGAGGCGCAGTACACCGTCATGCAGCTGCAGGGCTGCGGCGTCGAGCCACCCTTCGACGGTTCCCATTCGCTCGACGAGCCATCCGGCGACGGCCGTCGGGGTCTTCAGCGCCGTGTGGGCCACCATGTCGGCCACGCTCGTGTCCTTGTCGTGCCCGATGCCCGTCACGACCGGCAGCGGGAACTGCGCGATGTGGGAGCAGAGTCGGTAGGCGTTGAAGCAGTTGAGATCGCTGCGCGAGCCGCCACCGCGGATCATCACTACGGCATCGAACCTTTCCGGGTCGGCCGCGATGGTGCACAGGGCCTCGACGATCGACTCCTCGGCGGCGGCTCCCTGCATGTAAGCCTCGAAGAGCGTGAGTTCAAAGCGGTAAGGGCTGCGCTCCAGCTCCTTGAGAAAGTCCTGGTATCCGGCGGCACCGGCGCTCGAGACGATTGCCACGCGCTGCACGACGGCCGGCATCGGCACTTCGTGGTTCATCTCCCAAACCCCTTCCTGCTGCAACTGCGTGATGGTCTGCTGCCGTTGCCGCTCCATGTCGCCCAACGTGTACGACGGGTCTATGTCAGTGATCTGCAGTGAAAAACCGTATATCTCGTGGTACGATACCAGCACCTTGGCCAGAATCCGGATCCCTTCGGCGAGACGTTGCCCCGTTTCGGCCTCGAAGTATCCGGCGATACGCGGGTAGTGCGACTTCCAGATTACGGCCCGGGCCTGAGCCGTCGGCACGCCGTTGTCACCGCCCTTCTCGACGAGTTCGAGGTAACAGTGGCCCGAACGGTTGACCTTGATTTCGGAGATCTCGGCGCTGACCCACAGGGGCAGTGCGAACTGTCCTTCGAGGACCTCCCTGATGCGGCTCTGAAGCTCCCGGAGGGTGATGTATCGTTCGTCGGGTGTCATCCGAGCAGGATTCCGAGGGTGAGCAGAGCTCCGAAGAGCAGGATGTTGCGGGCCGTTTCGCCGAGGCAGACATTCAGGGCGTCGCCGTGGTCGATGCGTACCATCTTGCGCCAGGTGGCGAGGTGTGCCGCGAGATAGACGAGCGGCAGCAGTGCGGCCCAAATGCGTCCGGTAGCCAGCAGCAGGAGGCACAGCGCGACGGCCCCGACGCCGAGTGCGAGGTATCCCCAGCGGCCGACCGCGGCGCCGAAGCAGACGACCACCGTGCGCTTGTGGCAGCGTGCATCCTCCTCGCGGTCGCGGAAGTTGTTGACCATCAACATTGTGTCGATGACCAGGCCGCAGGCGAGGGCTACGACGGTGACTTCCCAGTCCCACATCCCGCTTTGGACGTAGTAGCTGAGGCCTACGGGCACGAGCCCGAAAAAGAGGATGACGGCGACGTCGCCCAGCCCGTGATAGGCCAGGGGCCAGGGGCCGGCGGTGTAGAAGTAGGCGAAGAGGAGGCAGGCGGCGCCTGCGGCGACCAACTCCCAGCCTCCCCAGACGAGGGTTCCGTGGCGCAGCGCCCAGGCGAGGATGCCGATGCCCGAGGCGCAGGCCGCAACGGTAAAGGCGGCGATGCCTGCCTTCATGGCCGGGAGGGTGATGTACCCCTTGGCGAAGGCGCGGTCGGGCCCGAGGCGGTCGGGTTGGTCGGCGCCCTTGAGGTAGTCCCAGAGGTCGTTGACTAGATTGGCCGTGCACTGCATCAGTATGGCGAAGAGAAGGCATAGCAGCGCCGGCAGCCAGTGGAACGTTCCGTCGGTCCATGCCAGGGCCGATGCCACGAGGATCAGGATGACGGAGTTGCCGAGGCTGTAGGGCCTGACGGCCAGAATCCAGGCGGAAAGGGAGTTGGTTTTCATGCTCTTTTGAGATGCGGGTTGTCTCGGTTACCGGTAGATCAGTTCCACGCGGCGCGGCATCGGTCGCCCTTCGGGAAGCTGGATGCGCAGTACGCCTTCGCTGGCGACGGCCTTGCCGTTTTTCTGGGCCGGGCGCCACAGCGGGGCCTCTTCGACCGCCTTCAGTACGCGACGTTTGAGTCGGCTTTCGGTCGATTCGAGGGTTTCGTCGACGACGGCACGGCCATCGGGCCCGATCGTGTAGCGCAGCACGACGCGTGCCACGGGCTCGTCATCGTCCCACCTCACCTGGCGGGCGATGTAGCGGTCGAACGATGTGGTGTCGGAGAAAAAGGCCGGCTCGTCATATCGCAGCGTGATGATCATCACACCGTTGGCAGCCTTCTCGCCGTAGCGGGCGATGGTCTCCTCGTCGGCCGGAAGGGTCTCGACATGTTCGATCTCGTCGGGCGGGATCGAGTCGATGTCGCTCCGTTCGACGCCGTTGACCAGGTAGAGCGGTTGTTGGGCCGTTGCCGGGAGCAGGGCGCCCAGCAGCAGCGCTGCAAGGAGTGGAAGCCGTCGTTTCATGTGCAAAATCTCTTGGTCGTTTCCGGTCAAACGGATTCCGCGGGCGGCATATTGCCTGCCGCGGGGTGTCAGAGCTCGCTCTCCTTCAGGCGCTCGGCATTCTCGGCCACGATCAGGTGGTCGATGCAGTCCTGGATGTCGCCGTCCATGAAGGCCGCCAGGTTGTAGATCGTGTAGTTGATGCGGTGGTCGGTGATGCGTCCCTGCGGGTAGTTGTAGGTGCGTATCTTGGCCGAACGGTCGCCCGTCGAGACCATCGTCTTGCGCTTCGAGGCGATTTCGTCGAGGT
>DXGO01000080.1 GCA_019113885.1 Candidatus Alistipes intestinipullorum
CACGGAAAAGTTCGTCGTAGGAGGGGTTGTACACGACCTCGGTTACGCCCGTGATCCCGTACTTTCTCAGATCCATTTTGTCCATAATCGTATTGTTTTAAAAATCCTCTTCTAAATGAGTCATGTCGTCATCTCCGGCAGTGCAGACTCCGACGGCACAAAGGTAGAAAAAGTTTCATAATTGTGAAAAATATAACAGTGAAAATTTCAAAAAATATTTATTATTTTTTGTTATACCTCTATTTGCTTCATTGATAGTTTCATAGAGGGAGTGTTGAAAATCGCCTGCCCGTTCCGTTTCATAATTTTTCCGGTCCAAATCGCAAGGCACTGACCGGAAGAAAGACAGGACAAGAGAGCAACATTCCGTCCGCACTCCCTTGCTGCGGATGCGGCATTGCCGCAAACCCTTCGCAGCGGCTCCGAAACTACGTTCCCTTTGATTACGTTATTCCGGGATTTTTCGTATCTTTGGTAGCTACGCTTTTTAAACATGGCTGGAATCTACTTCCATATACCGTTCTGCAAGCGCATCTGCGCCTACTGCGACTTTTTCAAAAGCGCCGACCTGCGACGTATGGACGACTTGGTCGCAGCCATGCACAGGGAACTCGACGCCCGGAGCGGATACCTTCGGGGCGAAGCCGTCCGGACACGTTATTTCGGCGGCGGAACCCCCTCGCTATGCAGCCCCGAAACGATTGCGGCCCTGCTCCGCCACACCGCAGAACGGTTCGATTGCTCGCAGGTCGAGGAGACCACCCTCGAGGCCAACCCCGACGACCTCTCGCCCGCCTACCTCGACGCCCTGCGACGAACCGGCATCGACCGTCTCTCGATCGGCATCCAGTCGTTCGACGATGCCTGTCTGCGACTGATGAACCGCCGCCATACCGCCGAACAGGCCGTCCGCGCCGTCGAAGAGGCCCGCAACGCAGGTTTCGAAAACCTCTCCGCCGACCTGATCTTCGGCATCCCGGGATTCGGCGGCGACTCCCTGCGCCGGTCGCTCGCACGAATGATCACCCTGAATGTCCCCCACATTTCGGCATACCATTTGACCATCGAACCCGGCACGGCATTCGGCCGCAAAGCGGAGCGCGGAGCATTCGCTCCCGTGGAGGAGTCGGTCAGCGAAGCTGAATACGGCCTCGTGCACAGGATGCTGACCGATGCCGGATACGAACACTACGAAGTATCGAATTTCGCCCTTCCAGGCTACCGCGCCCGCCACAACGCCGCCTATTGGCACGGCGTGAAGTACCTCGGCATCGGCCCCGCGGCCCATTCGTTCGACGGCCGCGAACGCCATTGGAACGTCGCTTCGATCGAGGGGTACATCGCCGGGGCTCCGGCCGAAACCGAAACCCTCACCGACCGCGACCGTTACAACGAGTATGTCATGACGCGCCTGCGCACCGCCGAGGGGATAGACCTCGAAGAGGTGGAGTACCTTTTCGGACCGGAACGACAAACACGGCTGCTGCATGAAACGGCCCGCTGGACAGCCTCCGGGACCCTCGTTGAAAAGGCTCGGAAAATCGCCATACCGCCCGAGCGGATGTTGGTTTCCGACGCCGTGATCGAGTCGCTTTTCGAAACGGAATAAACGACGCAACCAAGTGAAACATAGAAATGTTAAGTTATTATTAAATATTTTTATAAACTAACTCTCAGGGTTGTTAATTATAAATATATGTGTTACCTTTGCCGACAGATTCCAATCCATATCGGTAAACAGCGAATTCTATAACATATTATTATATGAGCACCACTAAACACGCTCCCGATTTTCTGTTTGAGGTAAGTTGGGAAGTATGCAACAAAGTAGGCGGTATCCACACCGTAATCTCTACCAAGGCGCAGACCGTCACCCGAAAATTCGCAGACAACTACATGCTCCTGGGGCCCGACCTCTCGCACGAAGGGGTTAACCCCGAATTCGAGGAGGACCCGAACCTGCTGAAATCCTGGCGCCAGAGCCTCTACAACGAGGGTATCCGCGTCCGCGCCGGCCGCTGGAAAATCAAGGGCGAGCCGAAAGTCATCCTCATCGACTTCTCATCGCTCATTCCCCGCAAGGACGAAATTCTCAAAAGCCTCTGGGAGTCGTACAACGTCGACTCGATCTCCGGGCAGTGGGACTACATCGAACCCGTACTCTTCGGATGGGCAACGGGCGTGGTGATCGCCTCCTATGTCGAGACCTTTTGCAAGCCTACCCAGCGCGTCGCTGCTCACTTCCATGAGTGGATGACCGCCGCCGGCGGCCTTTACCTGCGTAACCACTCGCCCTACGTGGCCACGGTCTTCACGACCCACGCCACTGTCCTCGGACGCTGCATCGCAGGAAACGGGTTGCCGCTTTACAACGACCTCACGAAATTCAACGCCGACGAACTGGCTCGCCGCTTCAACGTCACGGCCAAGCACTCGATCGAAAAGATGGCCGCCACGTACCACGACTGCTTCCTCACGGTGAGCGACATCACCGCCAACGAATGCAAGTGCCTCATCGGCCGCGAGCCCGACGGCATCACCCCCAACGGATTCGAAAACGACTTCGTGTGGTCCGGAGACGAATACTACACCAAGCGGGACGAGGCACGCCACGCCCTCATTTCGGTAGCCGAAGCCTGCCTGGGAGAGAAATTCTCCGGCGATCCGCTGATCGTCGGCACCAGCGGACGCTACGAATTCCGCAACAAGGGCATCGACGTCTTTATCGAGTCGCTCAAGCAACTCGCCGCCTCGGACCGTCTCCAGCGCGAAGTGCTCGCCTACATCACCGTGCCGGCCGGGAACCGCGGACCCCGCCCCGACCTGCAGGCGCATCTGGCCGACCCGACGAATCCCATCGACCCCGCACAATACAAGTTCTCGACCCACATTCTCGAAAACCAGGCCGGCGACCCGATCGTCAATGCCCTGAAGGACAGCAACCTCACGCAACCCGGATCGAAAGTCAAGGTCATCTTCGTCCCGACGTACCTCAACCACGCCGACGGCATCTTCAACAAGGATTACTACGAACTGCTCGTCGGAATGGACATTACGGTATACCCCTCCTACTATGAGCCCTGGGGATATACCCCGCTGGAATCGGTCGCCTTCTCGGTACCGACCATCACCACAACCCTCGCCGGATTCGGCCTCTGGGTCGACAAGCAGCGCGACCACGCAGGCGTGGAGGTCATCCGCCGCGACGACTACAACAACCGGGAGGTCGAAGAGAAGATCGCCGATTCGCTGCTGCGCTTCAGCCAGCTCGACGAAAAGCATGTTGACGAAATGCGCACTTCGGCCTCTGAAATCTCCATGTCGGCGCTCTGGGAGCACCTCTTCGCCGCCTATGAACAGGCCTATTCCGAGGCCGTAGAAAGCTCGATCGTCCGCACCAACCGCGCCCTCGACGACGGTGGCGCCAAGACCGAACAGATCAACTTCGTGCGCCAGCAGCTCTTCGTCGAAAAGCCCAACTGGAACCGCATGATCGTCGACAAGACCCTGCCCAAGCGGCTGCACGCCCTCGAGGAGCTGTCGCGCAACCTCTGGTGGAGCTGGAACGTCGAGGCCCGCGACCTGTTCGAGGGCATCGACCCCGCGCTGTGGGCCGAGTGCGAGCACAACCCCATCGCTTTCCTCGACCGGCTGAGTGTCGAGCGGCTCAAGGAACTCGAGCAGGATGCCATTTTCCTGACAGCCCTCGACTCGGTATACACGCAGTTCCAGGAGTACATGAACGAAAAGCCCGATCCGAAGGCCACGACCATCTCCTACTTCTCGATGGAGTACGGACTCCACTCGTCGCTGAAAATCTACTCGGGAGGCCTGGGCATCCTGGCCGGCGACTACCTCAAGGAGGCTTCGGACAAGAACGTGCCGATGGTCGCCGTGGGACTGCTCTACCGGTACGGATACTTCACCCAGCGGCTCTCGTCGCAGGGAGCCCAGGAGGCGACCTACGAGGCGCAGAACTTCTACAAACTGCCCATCTCGCCCGTCCGTGACGAGGCCGGGAACTGGCTCACGATCACCATCGCCTTCCCGGGACGCACCCTCTCGGCCCGCGTCTGGAAATGCCAGGTCGGACGGACAGACCTCTACCTGCTCGACGCCGACATCGAGGACAACCTCGAGGAGGACCGTCAGGTAACCTATTACCTCTACGGCGGCGACTGGGAGAACCGGCTCAAGCAGGAGATTCTCCTCGGCATCGGAGGTATCCGCGCCCTGCGCCGGATGGGCATCAAGCAGGACGTTTACCACTGCAACGAGGGGCACGCCGCATTCATCGGCATCGAGCGCATCCGCGAGCTGGTGAACCACCGCAAGCTCACCTTCTCGGAGGCCATGGAGGTCGTACGCAGCTCGTCGCTCTTCACGACCCATACCCCCGTGCCCGCCGGACACGACGCATTCCCCGAGTCGATGATCCGCCAGTACATGTCGCACTACCCCGACGTGCTGGGAATCACCTGGGAGCAGTACATCAACCTCGGAAAGACCAACCCGAACGACCCGAACGAGAAGTTCTCGATGTCGGTGCTGGCCTGCAACCTCTCGCAGGAAGTCAACGGCGTATCGTGGCTCCACGGCGAGGTTTCGAAGGACATCCTCGGCAACATGTGGCCCGGATACTTCAAGAACGAACTCCACATCGGGTACGTCACCAACGGCGTGCACTTCCCGACCTGGATCGCCACCTCCCTGCGGCGTCTCTACGCCCGTTACTTCGCCGACGGATTCGAAGGGCACTCCTATGACATCCCCGCCTGGCAGAAGGTCCACAACATCCCCGACACGGAGTTGTGGTACGAGCGCATGAAGCTCAAGAACAAGCTTATCCGCCACATCCGCAAGCACTACAGCGACCCCAAGAAGGTGCGCCTCGACTCGCCGACGCAGATGCTCCGCATCATCGAGAGCATCAAGCCCGACGTGCTGACCATCGGCTTCGCCCGCCGCTTCGCAACCTACAAGCGCGCCTACCTGCTCTTCACGAACCTCGACCGTCTGGCCGCCATCGTTAACAACAAGGAGAGGCCCGTGCAGTTCATCTTCGCAGGAAAGGCTCACCCGAACGACAAGCCGGGACAGGACCTGATCAAGCGTATCGTCGAGGTGGCCGCCATGCCGCAGTTCGTCGGGAAGATCCTCTTCCTGCAGAATTACGACATGGAGCTCGCCCGCCGCATGGTACAGGGTGTCGACGTATGGCTCAACACCCCGACCCGTCCGCTCGAGGCTTCGGGCACGTCGGGCGAAAAGTGCGTGATGAACGGCGTCATGCAGTTCTCGGTGCTCGACGGATGGTGGGTCGAAGGCTACAAGGAGGGCGCCGGCTGGGCCCTGCCGATGCAGCGGACCTTCACCGACCAGCACTTCCAGGACGAACTCGATGCCGAAATGATCTACAGCACCATCGAGGAGCAGATCGCGCCCAAATACTACGAGCGCGGGATCGACGGAATCCCCCACGAATGGGTATCGTCGATCAAACGCTGCGTGGCCGACATCGCCTCGAACTTCACGACCAACCGCATGCTCACCGACTACGAGGAGCGTTTCTACAACAAACTTGCGGCCCGCAAGCGTGAATTGAGCGCCAACGCCTACCGCGAAGCACGCGAAATCGCCGCCTGGAAGCGCAAGGTCTCGGCAGCATGGGACAACGTCCGCGTCGTCGACGTGCAGCGCATCAAGATCGACAAGGAGGCCGTCTATGTGGGCGAGAAGTACCACTTCGCGGTTACGGTCGACGTCGCCAACCTGCGGCCCGAAGATATCGGCGTCGAGATGGTGCTCGCCCGGCAGATCGTCGGAGGTCAGAGCGTCAACGTCACCCGTACGATCCAACTCGAGCAGGTCAAGGTCGAGGGCAGCCAGGTAACCTATGCCCTGGACTACACGCCCGATGCGGCCGGTACGTTCGATGTCGCGCTGCGTATCTACCCCAACAACCCGCATCTGCCTCACCGCATGGATTTTGCCCTCGTAAAATGGGCCTAAATCCTGCCCCGGGGCTTTACGGGAAGAAGAAATCGACAATTTTCAGATAAAGACTTGTCTGTATCCGAAAATTTGAATATCTTTAAAGGACGAACTGTATTTTTTAATGATATGTCAGCACTAACTTTCGACAAGAGCGAATTGGGCAATCTGGAGTACTCCCTCCAGCGCGAAATGCTCGCTACGGACCGCATCGGTGGCTACATGAGTACGACCATCGTATGCTGCAACACCCGTCGCTACCACGGCCTGATCGTGGCGCCGATCGACGACAGCGACCGCACCTATCTGCTGCTGTCGGCTCTCGACGAGACGATCATCCAGCACGACCAGACGTTCAACCTGGCCCTGCACCGCTTCAAGGGGGCCTATGAACCCCGCGGACACAAGTACATCACCGACTTCGAGTACACCCCCACCCCGACGATCACCTATCGTGTGGGCGGCGTGATCCTCAAGAAGGAGATGCTCTGGATTCACAAAAGGACCCAGCTCATGATCCGCTACACGCTCGTGGACGCACATTCCGAAACCCGGCTGCGCCTGCGCCCCTTCCTCGCATTCCGCGACAAACACGCCCTGACACACGCCAACCTCGAAGCCGACGGACACTCCTATCCCGCCGTGAACGGCGTCAAGTGCCGCCTCTACGGGTCGTTCCCCTGGCTGTACCTTCAGACCAGCAAGCCCGACACGGAGTTCGTTCCAGCTCCCGACTGGTACTACAACTTCGAGTACCTGCAGGACATTGCACGCGGGTACGAGGGACACGAGGACCTTATGACAACCGGGTATTTCGAAACCGAACTCAAAAAGGGCGAAAGCATCATCTTCTCCGCTTCGCTCGACGAAATGGGCTCGACGAAAACCATCGAGGAGATGTTCAACGCCTCGATCGCCCGCCGTACCCACAAGATCGACTTCGAAAGCTGTCTTGAACACTCGGCGCGCCAGTTCCTGATTCGCCGCCCGGGCAACCGCACCGAAGTGATCAGCGGGTACCCCTGGCACGGAGTATCGGGACGGCAGACCTTCATCGCGCTGCCGGGCATCACCCTGTGGCAGAACCACAAAGAGGACTGCCTCGATGCCCTCGACACCCAGGTGCGCGCAATGCACGACGGCATGTTCGCCGGAGACTTCTCCGCCGCGGCCGGAGCCGATACGCCCCTGTGGTTCTTCTGGACCCTCCAGCAGCTCGAAACCCAGATCGGAGCCGCCGAGGTGTGGAAACGCTATGGCGACGCCATGAAGCAGATTCTCGAAGCCTACAAGAAAGGAATTGCTGGGCGCGTGATCCTCAACGACAACGGGCTCGTATGGGCCTCCTCCGACGAGGTGCCCCTCAGCTGGATGAACGCCATGATCGACGGACGCGCCGTAACCCCGCGTAACGGCTATCAGGTGGAGGTCAATGCCCTGTGGTACAACGCCGTCTGCTATACGCTCCGGCTGGCCGGGGAAAACGGCGACAAGAAGTTCGTGAAGGCGTGGGAGAAGCTGCCCGCGAAGACGGCCGCAACGTTCAACGAACTCTTCCGCCTCGCAGACGGATACCTGGCCGACTACGTGGGAGCCGAAGGCGCCAACCAGTTCATCCGGCCCAACATGATCATCGCCTGCGGCCTCCCCTACAAGATGATCGACGAGCAGACGCAGCTCGATGTCATCCGCACCGTGCGTCAGCACCTGCTCACCCCGAAGGGACTGCGGACGCTTTCGCCCCGCAACCCCCTCTACAAGGGTTCCCAGGAAGGATCGCCCGCCGAGCGCGACTTCGCCGGCAAGAACGGATCCGTATGGCCCTGGGTGCTGGCGTTCTATGTCCGCGCCTGCTTCGACATCGACAAGGAGGCATACCTGCCTGCCGCCAGCGAAATTTTCGAAAACTTCAATGAGGATATTCAGACCTACGGCATCGGCTCGATCGGTGAACTCTACGACGCCGATCCCCCGTTCGCACCCCGTGGCGCCATTTCGCAGGCGTGGAGCGTAGCAGCCCTGCTGGACATCCTCCATCAGATCGAACTGCACAAGCCCGCAACGCCCGCCAAGAAGACGGCGAAAAAGGCCGCAGCAGCGACGTCGGCAAAAAAAGCAGCCAAGGCTGCGCCCAAGAGCGAAACGAAAGCTCCCAAGGCGCCGACAAAGCGATCCGCCGCAAAGAAAACGGCAACAAAATAAAACCCGGTAGGCCCTGGTCCCCGAAGAACAAGATTCAGACAACAAGCAGAGGGGGGGGGGCGAGGAG
>DXGO01000081.1 GCA_019113885.1 Candidatus Alistipes intestinipullorum
CTGTGTCTCCAATGTGTTGATCAGCGAGCCTTCGCCCGTGAACTCCACGAGGAAGTAGAAACCGGTGGTCTTCTTCTGAATAGGGTATGCGAGCTTGCGAAGGCCCCACGACTCCTTGTTCACGATCTGACCGCCGTTTTCGGTGATGACACCCTGGAATTTGTCAGCCACCTCCTGTACCTGCGCTTCGGACAGCACGGGCGTGACAATGAAAACGGTTTCGTAATTGTTCATAATGCGTTTAATTAGTTGTTATACCCATTTCGGGCCTGCAAAGATACGCAATAAATTGAAAAAAGAAAAATTACGCGCAAAAAATATTCGCCCGACTCTTCGCCGGGAGCGCAATGAGTTTGTGAACCTTGAGACGCTCCATCGCCCCTAAAACCCGGCTTTTAGCCGGGGAAACCTTGAGCCTTCAGTTTGATCTCCTGGCCGTCGGGCGTTACGAGAAAGGCTCCGGTTGACTCCGCCGTGATGTGGCCGATCACGTCTATCAGCCCCAGCCGCATTACCTGCTCCTGCATCGCGAGCGGCACCGTGAAGAGCAGCTCGTAATCCTCCCCGCCGTTCAGCGCCGCAATGACCGGGTCGGTGTGCATCTCTTCGGCCAGCGCCGTGGTCTGTTGCGCAATGGGAATGCGCTCGAGATAGATCCGTGCCCCGCATTTCGAGGCTTTGCAAATCTGCATCAGATCGCTTGCCAGGCCATCCGAAAGGTCGATCATCGCTGTCGGCGTGATCTTCTCCTCGCCGAGCGTTGCGATGATGTCGGTCCGCGGGCGGGGTTTCAGGTATTTTTCCAACAGGTATTCGTAGCCCTTGAACTGCGGTTCAGGGTTCTTGACATCCGTCAGGACACGCTTCTCGCGTTCGAGTAACTGGAGGCCCATGTAGGCAGCCCCGAGGTTGCCCGTGATGCAGATCAGGTCGTGCAGTTGCGCGCCGCTGCGGTAGACGATCTGCTCCCTGGGCGCGAATCCGAAGGCCGAGACGGCAATCACCAGCCCGGTCATCGAAGCGCGCGTGTCACCGCCCACGAGGTCTATCTCCTGCTCGCGGCAGGCGAAGGCGATCCCTTCGTAGAGGTCGTCCAACGCCTCGACGGGGAGCTTGGCCGAGACGCCGAGTGAGACGGTCACCTGCGCGGGCTGGGCGTTCATGGCCAGGAGGTCGCTCACGGCGGCCGTTATGACCTTGTACCCGAGGTGTTTGAGCGGAAAGTAGGTGAGGTCGAAATCCACCCCTTCGAAAAACGTGTCGGTCGTGCAGAGCACTTCGCAACCTTCGGGTGGCGTGAGTACCGCGGCATCGTCACCCACGCCCTTGCGGGTCGAGGCATTGTGCGGCGTGAAGGGCGCCGTGAGACGGTCGATGAGCCCGAACTGCCCGAGTGAGGCGATTTCGGTACGTTTTTTCTGCTCCATGGTTCTGAAAATTTTTTACAAAATTAAGGAAATCGTCTTGTTTCCCCAAAAAATAACGTATTTTTGCCTGAACCAATCACAAACAAGGATTCGATTATGATAAACATCGTCTTATTCGGAGCTCCGGGTTGCGGGAAAGGCACGCAGGCCCAGCGGTTGAAAGCACATTACGGAATCGACCATGTTTCGACGGGCGAGGTGATCCGCGACGAGATTCGGCGCGGGACCGAACTGGGCCGGAGCATGGAGTCCTACATCAAGGAGGGCAAGCTGGCCCCCGACTCGATCGTCATCGGCATGATTGCCAACTACGTGGCCGACCACCGCGATGCCAAGGGTTGCATTTTCGACGGATTCCCCCGTACGACGGTTCAGGCCGAGGAGTTCGACAAGATTCTTGCCAAGAACGGTCTGAAGGTCGACATCATGGTCGATATCCACGTTCCGGAGGAGGAGCTGGTACGTCGTATCCTGCTGCGCGGCAAGGATTCGGGACGTGCCGACGATGCTTCGGAGGAGGTGATCCGCGGCCGTTTGGACGTCTACCACAAGCAGACAGCCATCGTATCGGAGTACTACGCTGCACAGAACAAATATGCCTCGGTTGACGGCGTGGGGACGATGGACGAAGTGTTCAGCCGCATCACTGCCGTGATCGACGGGCTGCAGAAATAAGCCTCCGTTTTTGCGGGAGGCAACGGATCGGCGCGCCTGCGGGCGTGCCGATTTTTTTGTCTGCAGAAGACGGGGATTTTCGAAGCGCCTGGAGTAGTCGAAGCGCCCGATACGCCCGAAATGCCCGGAGCCGTCCGGACAGGCGGAGGGCAGAGGGTGGAGGAACTGGCGGGATACGGCGTCGGAAACGTCAAAAATGAAATCCGGCCCCTCGGAAGGGACCGGATTCATATTGCTTGGCCTGTCTCGCCGCCCGATTAGAGCGAGTTGACGTGGAGCTGGATGGCGCTCTTGAGGTTTGCGGCCTTGTTCTTGTGCATGATGTTGTGCTTGGTCAGCTTGTCGAGCATGGCCGTTACTTTGGGCAGCAGGGCCTCTGCGGCGCTCTTCTCGGTGGTCGAACGCAGTGCCTTCACGGCGTTGCGGGCCGTCTTGTGGAACAAACGGTTGTGAGCCCGCTTCGTGACGGTCTGACGAATCCGCTTCTTCGATGACTTATGGTTTGCCATAATTCGTTAAATTTTATTTTTTTACTTTTTCGTGTTGTCCGGTTTGCTGCGGCCGTAGCCGTTTTCGGATAGGCCCGAGGCCCGCTCCTGTGATGCTTTTACCCGTCAGGAGGCGTCTTCCGCAACCGGTTGATCCCCGATCGGCGACCTCCTCCCTCGTGTAGCCCATAGCAGAATCGAACTGCTCTTTCAAGAATGAAAATCTTGCGTCCTAACCGATAGACGAATGGGCCTTTACCACTATTGTCCTCCCGAAA
Source organism: Candidatus Alistipes intestinipullorum (assembly GCA_019113885.1). GTDB lineage: Bacteria > Bacteroidota > Bacteroidia > Bacteroidales > Rikenellaceae > Alistipes > Alistipes intestinipullorum. The sequence goes on from DXGO01000081.1 coordinate 2,869, forward strand.
CGAGGCATGTGTTCACGCCCTGGGATTCCTTTAGCGGTGCAAAGGTAAGCAAAAAAGTGACTTGAACAAAAAATATCGGAGAAAAATGATCTTTTTTATTCGTGGCGTATCCCCACGCTGCGCCGTTGGGGGTCGAAGAAGAGTCCCTCTCCGGCGAAAAGCCGTTCGATCAGGCCGCTGCGGACCATCTCTTCGGCCGGCAGGTGATACAGGTGCGGGGTGTCGAGCAGCGCCACCGTGTCGCACAGTGAGAGGGCGATGTCGAGGTCGTGCGTCGAGAAGAGGATGCATTTGCGCTCCTCGTGGGCGAGTTTGCGCAGCAGCATCGCCAGGGCGTAGCGGTTCGGGAGGTCGAGGAAGGCCGTGGGCTCGTCGAGCAGGATCACCGGGGTGTCCTGCGCCAGCGCCCGGGCGATCATCACCCGTTGGCACTCGCCGTCCGACATGCGGTCCATTGTCTTGCGGGCAAACCCGTCCAGCCCTACCAGATGCAGCGAGCGTTCCACCACGGTGCGGTCTTCCGCCTGGATGTTCCCGATCCAATCGGTGTAGGGTGCGCGCCCGAAGGCCACAACCTCCTCACAGGTAAGGTTGGCGATGCGGATGCGTTCTGTGGTGACGACGGCCAGCGTCGTGGCGCGTTCCCGGGCCGTGAGCGATGCAATCCGCCGGCCGCACAGTTCCACTTCGCCTTCGGCGGGGCCCAGTCCCGCAATGGCGCGCAGCAGGGTGCTTTTCCCCGTTCCGTTGCGGCCGATCAGCGCCGTCAGTGTCGCTTGCGGGAAGGTGGCCGAGACCTGCTCGAGCAGGACGCGTCGGCCGTAGCGAAGCGATAGGTTGTTCAAAAGGATGCTCATGGTCAATAGACGGTTCGGTTGCGGATGACGACGATCACAACCACCGGAATGCCCATCAGGGCGGTGATCGTGTTGATCGGGAGGGCGAGGCTCTTGGCCACGAGGTCGCAGACGAGCAGCAGGGCCGCGCCTGTGAGCATCGATGCGGGCATCAGCACGCGGTGGTCGGCCGCCGCGAAGAGCATGCGTGCCAGGTGCGGCACGGCCAGTCCGATGAATCCCACCGGCCCGCAGAAGGCCGTGACGGTGCCGGCAAGCAGCACCGTGGAGAGGAAGATCAGCGTACGGGTACGCTGGATGTTGAGTCCCATCGTGCGGGCGTAGTTCTCACCGAGCAGCAGCAGGTTCAGCGGCTTGATGACCGCCACGGCGATCACGAGCCCTGCGACGACCGTCGGGAGCAGGATGCGGAGCTGGCTGGCGGTGACGTCTCCCAGCGACCCCATCGTCCAGATGACGAACGACTTGAGGGCGGCTTCGTCCGAAAGGTACTGGAGTATTTCGACCACCGAGCTGACGCCCGATCCGAACATCATGCCGAGGATGAGGATGACCATGATGTCCTTGATGCGGCGGCTGACGACCATGACAATGGCCAGCACGGCGGCGGCTCCGATCCAGGCGGCCCCGGCGACCCCCAGCGACTGTACGAACGAGTGCCCGGAGACGCCCAGCAGCGGGGCGCCGAGCAGGAACAGCGCGACACCCAGCCCGGCGCCCGAACTGATACCCAGTACGTAGGGCCCTGCCAGCGGGTTGCGGAAGAGGGTCTGCATTTCGAGACCGCTGGCCGCGAGGGCCGCTCCGGCGAACAGTGCCGTGACGGCCTTGAGCAGCCGGATTTTGAGAATGATGTCGGCGGTCGTTGCATCGCACGCCCCTCCGGTGAGCGCGGCCCAAACGTCGCGGAGCGGGATGTCCACCGATCCGATGGCCAGGTCGGCGAGGAACAGCGCGGCCGTGAGAATTCCGAGCAGGATGAAGAGGAGGGTCGTGCGCTTCATCGGTTATTCGAGGCGTTTGTAGTACCAGGTAGAATCGCCGCTTCCGGAGAAGATCGTATGCAGGTCTTCGAGGATACGGTCGGGATGCACAACGCCCGATTCCCAGAAATCGGAGCCCCCGGCAGGGGTCTGCCGGCGGTTGTTGTTCCATACGCGGCGGTTGCGCACGGCCGGTACCGAGGCGAACTTGGGGTTCTGTGCCGTGAGCTCCTTCAAGGTGTTGCAGGCCCCGACGTTGATCCAGCAGTCGGCTTCCGAGGCCAGCAGGTAAGCCTCCTCCATATCGACGGCCACCGAGGTGTTGGAGTCGTTCTGCGGATAGATGTAGCGGCCTCCGGCGTCTTCGATCAGCCGTACCATGTAGCTGCGTGTCGAGGGCATGAACCAGGTGTCACGGTAGGGGGTGTTGAGCATTACGCGCGGACGTGTCTCCGACATCTGTTCGGCGATGTGTTTTTTCAGCCGGTTGTAGTCGGCGGCAATGCGGTGCAGGGTGTCGGTGCCCGCCACGCGCAGGTCGCAGATTTCGGCCGTCACGACCATCCATTCGGCCTTGCCCAGCGGTGACTCCTCCATGTAGTCGCCTATATATATATAGGGGATGCCGAGTTCCTCGAGTTTCCGGGTAATGACCGTGTTTTCACCCGTCACGCCATAGAGCAGCATGAGGTCGGGGCGCATGGCTGAGAGCAGTTCGAAGTTGAGGTTCGAATCGTATCCTACGTCGCGGACTTCACCGCAAAGCCGGTGCTCGCGGACATGGGCGTTCGAGATGTAGTCGATGCCCGAGACGCCGCAAATGCGTTTTGCCTGGCCGATGGCGTCGAGCAGGGCGACGTGGCTCGTCGACATGCAGACGACGCGCCGTACGGGAGCGTGCACGACCTGACCGGGGAAGGCTTTGGGTTGCCGGGCGTCGCCGCGCAGGACGAGCAGGTATTGTTCGACGTCGGCTCCACCTTGCCAGGGGTTGCGGATTGTGATGAGGGTTGAGGCGTCGTTGTCGTTTCCTCGGATATCGAATCCCGAGGCGTAATCGGGGGTATAGATTTTTGCCGTAAAGTCCTCCGGGAGAGCTGTAGAGGAGCCTGCGCAGCCGTAGAGCAGGGCTGCGAGGAGGATGGGCAGGATGCGGAAGGTTCGTTTCATCTTCACAAAAGTAGAAAAAAATCTTTCAGAAAAGATTGGTTTTTGAAAAATATGCTATATATTTGCAGTCCCAAAGCGAAGGTAATGCCTTTGGCTGACGGCATCGGGGCGTAGCTCAGTCCGGTTAGAGTACACGTCTGGGGGGCGTGTGGTCGCTGGTTCGAATCCAGTCACCCCGACTGAAGAAAAGGCTTGACAATCACTTGATTGTCGAGCCTTTTCCGTTTTTGCGCCTGCCCTTCGCTGCTGCCGTGGAACATAAATGGAACATGGAAGGCTGCAATTGAAAATTTTTAATACCAATTGTTGAAATTTT
>DXGO01000082.1 GCA_019113885.1 Candidatus Alistipes intestinipullorum
ATTGACAAAGTTTTCGGAGTTATCAGAAATACGCCGCAGCATAATTATCAGATTCTGACAAAACGGGCAGAGCGTATGGCTGAATATTTTGCCTCTCGTACTATACCCAGTAACGTATGGATTGGCGTAACGGTCGAAAATCCAAAAGCAAAAAATAGAATAGACTACATCCGCAATCTCAAAGCATCCGTTCGATTCATCTCTTGTGAACCTTTGCTCGAAGATCTGGGAGAATTGGATCTCTCAGGTATAAATTGGATCATCGTAGGTGGTGAAAGCGGAGTGCAGGCGCGGCCCATGAAAGAAGAATGGGTCCTAAATATTAAACGACAAGCTGACAAGAATAATATTCCTTTTTTCTTCAAACAATGGGGAACATGGAGTGTTGATGGAATCAAAGGGAATAAAAAAATCAATGGCAAACTGCTACAAGGGAAAATCGTCCAAAATATGCCCGCTCGATTTTATATGCAGAAACGCTAATGATTGAACGAAAAGATAATTCCCACAAAATTTATCGAACACGACATAACTATGGTAGCAGTTTTTTCAATGAGCAAACAGCTTGTCTATTTTACCGAATCAAACTTTAAATTTGCCCGCTGCCGTACAAATGCCGTACAAATTCAAATGAAAACCGCGTTGTAGATATCTACAACGCGGTTTCTGGGAGGTCTGAAGCGGACTCGAACCGCTGTACAAGGTTTTGCAGACCTTTGCCTAGCCACTCGGCCATCAGACCATTTTTTCTCTCAAGGGACTCCATCTTCTGTTGCATTGCAATCCGGCCTCAACCGGTCCACAGCCCCTTCCTCCTCCATCCGGATCCGCAAAAGCATCGGCAACTTTTCGCCCATGTCCGGGTCGACGAATAAGAGACAAGCCCCCTTCCGAGAGCGCAAATATACAAAGAATTCTCTTTCCTGCAAAAATTCAACCCCTCTTTCGCGAAATTCACAATAAATTTATCGGGTTATTCCAAAAATAACTACCTTTACTCTCCGTAAAAGATCTTTTGTTCCGTCGCCATGACCATCGAAGACATTGCCCTCCAAATGACTCCCGGCATCGGGGTCAAAGGCGCCGCATACCTGTTGGAGGCATTCGGCGATGCCCGGGCAATCTTCGCGGCCTCGGCCGAAGAACTGGCGGCGAAAACCCGGTTGCGCCCCGACCCGCTTCAGGCCATCGTCCGGAAAAAAGCATTCCCCGCAGCCGAAAAAGAGCTCGCCTACTGCCGCCGCCACGGAATCGATGCCGTCGCTTCGACCGACCCCCGATACCCCGTGCTGTTGCGCGAAATTCCCGATCTCCCGCACGTCCTCTATTTCAAAGGAGAAATCGAGCCCCTTTCGGGACCCTGCCTCTCGGTCGTCGGGACACGGGATGCTACCCCTTACGGGCAACAGATGTGCAACCGTCTGATCGAAGGGCTGGCCGAACGGATTCCCCGGCTCACGATCATCAGTGGACTGGCCTTCGGCATCGACATCGCAGCCCACCATGCAGCCCTGGCGGCAGGACTGCGGACCGTCGCCGTCGTGGCCAATCCATTGCCCGCGGTAACACCGGCCCAGCACACCGCCGTCGCACGTGAAATCCTCGACCGGGGCGGAACCCTGGTTACCGAACTGCATTCACAATCGAAACAGAACGGGACGTTCTACCTCGCCCGCAACCGAATCATCGCCGGGCTGAGTGCCGGATGCCTCGTCGTCGAATCGCACAACACCGGAGGGTCGCTCTACACGGCCCACTGCGCCGACTCGTACAACCGCACGGTAATGGCGGTCCCGGGACGTGCGACCGACCGTGCCTCTGCAGGCACCAACCACCTGATACGCAACAAAAAGGCCAATCTCGTCATGACGGCCGACGACATTGTCGACGCCTTGATGTGGGACCTCGGCGAAGACCCCGCGACGCTGCGCCCGAAACCGCAGGAGCCCCTTTTGACAAGTTCCGAAGAGACACGGCTGCTCGCCTGTTTCGAAACGGCCGATCCGATGTCGGTCGAGACACTCGCGGCCAAGAGCGGACTCGACCCCGGAGAGTTATCGATGCGGCTCGTGGAACTGGAGTTGGCAGGCGCCATCCGGCAACTGCCCGGAAACCGATACATGAAACTATGACACTGATCGATACCCACTCGCACCTCTACGAACCCGAGTTCGACGCCGACCGGGAGGAGGCGCTCGCAAGAGCCGCGGCCGAAGGGGTCGGGCACCTGCTGTTGCCGGCCATCGACGCCGAAAGCCATGAGCTGTTATTCGCACTTTGCCGCCGCCACCCGGAGCGCTGCACGCCGATGATGGGACTGCATCCCACGTCAGTAAACGACAATCCCCGCTGGCAGGAGGAGTTGGACAAGGTGGAGCTCTACCTGCAATCCCCGCCCGAAGGAATCGCCCGTTTCTGCGCCGTAGGTGAAATCGGCCTCGACCTCTACTGGAGCCGTGATTTCCGCGAGGAGCAGACCGAAGCGTTCCGCCGTCAAATCGAAATGGCCCTGACGCACCGGCTGCCGATCGCCGTACATACACGCGACGCCTGGCCTGAGACCGTAGAGCTCATCCGCACGTTTCGCGGACGCGGGCTGCGGGGCGTTTTCCACGCCTTCTCGGACAGCATCGAGACCTACCGCGCACTGAAGGAGTGCGGGGAGTTCGCCTTTGGCATCGGGGGCGTCGTGACCTACAAGAAGAGCCGCATCGCCGAAACGGTGCGCGAAATGGAACTCGGCGACCTGGTCCTCGAGACCGACTGCCCCTACCTGACGCCCGTACCCCATCGGGGCGAGCGCAACGAATCCTCCTATGTACGCTACGTATGCGCGAAGGTGGCCGAACTGAAGGGGCTCACGGCAGAGGAGGTCGCCGCCGCAACGACCGCCAATGCCGAACGGATGTTCGGGGTGACGTGCCTGCCGCAAGCCTGAATACCGATACGAAAAAGCGAGCCTATGAAACGCGTGAAAATTACCGTCCTCCGCAAGGTCTGCCACCAAGACCTCATCGCACGCTACGAGAACCCCATCGAACACGCCTGCGACCTCGAGGAGGGGCAGGTCTTCATCGCCGAAGGGTGGCAAAAGCCCGACGGGCTGTGCGAAAGCGCCTGGCAGACGCTCTCGCCCTTTGTCATGGCGCTGGCCCACGGCGCCACGGACTTCTACGACGGCTGGATGAAGAACCCCGCCTCGGCGATGCTCTCGTGCAACGACGGATTCCGTCCGGTGAGCTTCCTCGTAGAGGCGCTCGACGAAACGGAGGGACTCAAATAACAATACCGAACACAACGATCCACAACAACATGCGATCTTCGATTCTGATTATCTACACGGGCGGCACCATCGGTATGAAGACCGACGCCGAGACCGGCGCCCTCGTGCCGTTCGACTTCAGCGGCATCTACGAGGAGTTTCCCTCGCTCAAGCGGCTGAATGTCGACATTGACGCACACACGATCTCGCCGGTCATCGATTCGTCGAACGTCTCGCCGGAAAACTGGGTGACGCTCGCCGAGCTGATCCGTGACAACTATGCGCGCTACGACGGGTTCGTCGTGCTGCACGGCACCGACACCATGTCCTACACCGCCTCAGCCCTGAGCTTCATGCTGGAAAACCTCGCCAAGCCGGTGGTTTTCACCGGGAGCCAGATTCCGATCGGCGTGCTGAGGACCGACGGGCGCGAGAACCTCATCACGGCCATCGAGATCGCCGGAGCCCGGATCGACGGGCATCCGGAAGTCCCGGAGGTGTCGCTCTATTTCCAGAACCGACTGTTCCGGGCCAACCGCACCACAAAGCGGAGCGCCGAGGCATTGAGCGCCTTCCGGTCGTACAACTACCCGCCGCTGGCCGAAGTGGGGGTCAATATCGCCTACAACCTCGGGGCGATTCGCCGCCCGACGGAGTACCCGGCAACGCTGCGTATCGCCACCCGGCTTTCGGGCGGCGTCGCGCTTATCAAACTTTTCCCCGGAATCGACGAACTCATCCTGAGGGCCATGCTTTCAGCCCCGGGGTTGCGGGCCGTGGTGCTCGAGACCTTCGGCGCGGGAAACGCCCCTACGAGCGAATGGTTCATCCGCACGCTCGAAGAGGCCATCGCCCGGGGCATCCTCATCCTCAACATCACGCAATGCGGCGGCGGAAGGGTTTCGATGGAACTCTACGACACGGGGCTCCGGTTGCAACGCATCGGTGTGCTGTGCGGCTACGACATGACCACCGAAGCTGCGGTCACCAAGCTGATGTATGTCCTGGGACTCGGACTGGAGGCGGATGCAACCCGCGAACTGCTGCGCATCCCTCTGCGAGGAGAATTTACGGCATAGGGCGTTGCACAAACGGAATTTTTTTCCTATATTTCGCACTGCTAACGCACCTCATTCGCAGGAGCAATCCTTCGGAAAAGGGAGCGGAGCGCAGGTAAAAAGATTGATTGACAAAGTGTTGGGAGAATCCGGGGCGAACGCTTCAGGCCTTTTTCCCGTGTGGAGAAGCCGCGCGGAAAATCGCCTGAAACCGGAAATCCGACCAGTAAATCGTCCCGAGAGGCGAAAAAATAACGACCGGATACAAAAATTTTATCCGGAAAGATGCGCGGAATAAGCGGATTTTTTCGGAGCAACGAAAGAAAAACCAAACATAAACATAAAAAACACTAATCAAATTTAATTTTTTTATCCAACAAAACTATGAAAAAACTCTTTTTGATTCCGTCGGTTGCCCTGTC
>DXGO01000083.1 GCA_019113885.1 Candidatus Alistipes intestinipullorum
GGCATGGGCATGAGAATGCGGATGGCGATGCGGGGCGTGCCCCGGCGCTGTATGGGAATCGGAGGTCATGGTTGTGAATTATGGATGGTCTCCCGGATTTCGGAAAGCTCTACCAGTTTGTTGACGATGGCATAGATCGTGAGGCCCGCCGCCGAGTGAATCTGCAGTTTCGCGGCAATGTTCCGGCGGTGCGTGATCACCGTATGGGTCGAGATACAGAGCACATCGGCGATCTGTTTGTTGGTCAGTCCCTTTACCACGCAGACGATGATCTCCTTCTCACGGGCGCTCAGCGGTTCCGTACGCTCCGCCTGCGGTGCCTCCGAGGCCAGCCGCTCGACCGCCGGGACGAAAATCTCGTCCTCCACAGCATTGTGCGACGCGAGTTCCTGCTCGCAGGTGAAGATGTCGAACAGCACGCCGTTCAGTTCGTTTGTACTTCCCGACGGGTAGTATTTGATGATGATGTTCTTCAGCTCCCGAAGTTTGATCTCCACCTGGTCGTGCTGGCGTCGAAAAATCCCCATCGAATAGGAGGAGTTTTTCTCCCCGGCGAGCAGCGACTCGACATACGGGAAAACCGTCTGCTCCTCGTAGGCCATGTGGCGCTGCACCTCGGCTACGTATTCGTCGAAAAAACGCAGGATGGCAAACGACACGTCGCTCTGCGAACAGTCGACCGCCTCGATCAGCTTGCGACGGATGGAGGGAAGGCGATATTCCAGAAAATAGCCATGCGACGTGTGCAGGTAATCGGTCAGCGAACGCACCGAAACCTCAGCGGAAACCTCCGCTCCGGCCCCCGACCCCATCAGCAGGTTGACAACGGCAAGGAAGGTCGCCGTGTCGACTTTGCTCTCCGCGCAAACCTCCGCAATCGTCTTGTCGCCGAAACCCAGTGCAATGCCGAACCGGCTCATGACCTGAAGCACGGGATAACGGTCGCAGACCAAGTCGCACATGCGGTCGTCGCCTGAATATCCTCCGGACTTATACATACAAATCGGGCATTACATTCCATTTTACAAAGATAGCCTCTTCCTGGCAACGGAACAATACCTAAAAAGGGGGATTTCTCAACGGTTGGCAATGTCGGTATAGGTCGTCTGCAGCATCGTGCGACCTACATCCAGCAGGTCGGGGTTCGTCGCCGTGACGACCCGATCGCCCGTGGCGTCCCACACCGCGGCACCCAGCGAATCGACCACCCCGAAACCGTCGTTGAACGCATAATAGGCGAATTTCCGCGGTGGTGCAGGGGCAAAAATATCCTTGCTGTAGGCAAAGTCATCGTGCGCGACGCCCAACTGTCCGAGCAGCGTCGCCGCCAGGTCGATCTGCGAGGCATAAGTCCCGACCGTCCGCGGCCCAGCAACCGCCCCGCCCGTCCAGATCATCGGAATGCGGTGACGCAGCGGTTCGTTGTAGGAGAGCATTTTCGGGTAGGGATAGCCGTGATCGGCCACCAGCACCACCAACAGGTTGTCCCATGCGGCCGAGGCCTTCAGCCGTTCGAGCATCCGGCCGACGCATTCATCGGAAAAGGCCATGGCGTTGAGCACCCGGTTGGAAAACTTCGCATAGGGGACATCGAACGGCGTATGGCTGCTCAGCGTCAGCAACCCGGCCAGAAAGGGTTGTTCCCCCTCGCTCAGCGCAATCACCCGGTCGGCGAACCAGTCGCACATCAACGCATCGTCGTAACCCCAGTCGGCCGGCGGGGCGTCGAACGACAGGTCCCGCTGCCAGATGAGCTCCTGCCACCCCGTGGCGTACATGTACGACGCCTGGTTCGTAAAGTTCAGATCCCCGCCGTAGGCAAAACTCGTGGCATACCCTTCGCGCCCCAGCGAACGGGCGATCGAGGGCAGGTTGCGGCTCTTGCCCGGGAGTTTCATGATCGAGACACGCGTCTGCGCCGGGAAGCCGCTCAGGATGGCCACCTCGCCCCGGTCGGTACGGAACGAGTTGGCAAAGAAATTCTCAAACCAAACGCCCTCCTCCTTGAGCCGCTGCATGTTTGGCATGACCGGCTCGCCGTCGACGGTTTCGTCCATGATCGTGCGCGCGAAACTTTCAAGGATCACCACCACGACGTTGGGGTGCGCTACATCCTCGCGCAGCACCCGTTCGACAGGTGCCCCGGAACAATCGCCGCGCAACTGCGCAAACTTCTCTTCGCGCGTTGCCTCGTCGAAAAAGGGATAGGCCGCAGCGTAGTCCTCCCGGTCGCCAAGGGTCGAGAGGAACGAAAAGACCGGGTTTGTAGCTGCGTGGTTGAGAAACATCTCGGAACTGAAGTAGACCTTCGAGACATTGGCCACCGAAGCACCCAAACCGCCGCGGATGGCCAGGAAGTCGAATCCCGCCAGCAGCAGCATCGCCAGCGTACCGGGCAACGCCGTGTGCCACCCCGTCGGCCGGCCATCAAAAAGGCGCGTCACCCGGCGGTAGGCCCAGATCATCAATGCAGCATAGAGCGCCGCGAGGACAATTTGCCGCACGGCCGTTCCCCAGTCGACACTCGCCATCGCATCCTTCGGGTCGGTAAGGTAGATCAGGATCGTGGCATCGAGGCGGAAGCCCCAGTGTTCGTAGAGCGCCACGTCGACGGCAAAGATCAGGGCCGTCACCACGGAGATCACGGCAAAATAGGCGGCAAAGAAGCGGCGCCAGAAGCGCTCCGGAAGGCGTACCCACAACGAAAGAAGCGTCATCAGCAGAGGCAGGACCGTGACATAGCCCGCCACCGTCATGTCGAGCGACAGCCCGTGCCCGAGGACAGCGAGCCAGGCTCCGAAACCCAGACCGGCCGCATCGGCGGCATACCAGGCCATGAAAACCGGCTTCTGGAGCGCCATCAGCACAACCGTCACGGCAAACACCGCCGCAAGGAACGCAATCTTCCGTTTCATGTCAAATCTTTTCTCCGTAGGCCAAGTCACCGGCATCGCCAATGCCCGGGACGATGTAGGCCCGCGAGGTCAACTCCTCGTCCACGGCCGCCACCCAGATCGTCGTCGTCTGACGCGGCATGTGTTTCATCGCATAGTCGAGTCCCTGTTCGCTGGCAATCACCGAGGCCACATGCGTATGTAATGGCATCCCGCCCTTCTGGCACAGCGCCTCGTAGGTCAGCACCAACGACGAGCCCGTGGCCAGCATCGGGTCGACCAGCAGCAGCGTCTTGTCCTCGAGGCTCCCGCACGAGATGTACTCCACCTTCACGGTGAACTTGCCATCCTTCGTGCTCTTGCGGTAGGCCGAGACAAAGGCGTTCTGCGCATCGTCGAAGAAATTCAGAAAACCCTGGTGGTAGGGAAGTCCCGCACGGAGCACCGTAGCCAGGACGATCTGGTCGTCGATCATCTCCACAGCGGCTTCGCCCAGCGGCGTCTCGACCACCTGTGTTGTATAATGCAACGTCTTCGAAATCTCATACGCCGTGATCTCCCCGACACGCTCCATATTGCGACGGAACCGCATCGAGTCCTGCTGGATACGCTTGTCGCGAATCTGCGCCAGGAAGCGGTTCAGGATCGTGTTCTGCTCGGATAATACATGCACTGTCATAACTATTGGATTGGATGGGTTGGTTATTCGGGACTAATAGAGAAAATTGTTGAACGGGTAACGCCCGGCGTGAATCTCCCGCACCATACCGTACAAATCCGAGCGGAATTTTTCCAGGTTGAGACGTTCGAGCGCCGACAGGAAGATGCACGGCGTATTGGCCCGTGCAATCCAACTCTGTTTCAGGTCATCGAGCGAACGGTTCTCACGCGTCGCCGGCGTCAGGTCGTCGGCGTCCTTCTCGACCCACCGATAGGCGTCGACCTTGTTGAAAACCAGGTAGACCGGTTTGTCACCCGCACCGATCTCCTGCAGCGTCTGCTTCACCACGGCGATCTGCTCCTCGAACTGCGGGTGTGAAATGTCGACCACGTGCACCAGCAGGTCGGCCTCGCGCACCTCGTCGAGCGTCGACTTGAACGACTCGATCAGCTCCGTGGGCAGCTTGCGGATAAAGCCCACCGTGTCGGACAACAGGAACGGCAGGTTGTCGAAAACCACCTTGCGAACCGTCGTGTCGAGTGTCGCGAAGAGTTTGTTTTCCGCAAAGACATCGCTCTTCGAAATGAGGTTCATCAGCGTCGACTTCCCGACGTTCGTATACCCCACCAGCGCCACGCGCACCAGCGACCCGCGGTTCGAGCGCTGCACGGCCATCTGGCGGTCGATCTTCTTCAAGTCCTCCTTCAGTTTGGCGATCCGGTCGCGGATGATGCGTCGGTCGGTCTCGATCTCCCGCTCGCCCGCACCGCCGCGCGTTCCCGTACCGCCGCGCTGCCGCTCGAGGTGCGTCCACAGGCCCGAAAGCCGCGGAAGCATGTATTCATAGTTGGCCAGTTGCACCTGCGTCTTGGCATAGGCCGTCTGCGCCCGCGACAGGAAGATATCGAGGATCAGGCGCGTGCGGTCCAACAGCCGGCACGGCATCTCCTTCTCGATGTTGCGCGTTTGCGACGGCGTGAGTTCGTCGTCGAAGATCACCACGTCGATCTCCTCCGCCTTGCAGTACTCCACGATCTCCTGCAGCTTCCCGGGGCCCACGTAGATCCGCGACGAGGGTTGCGGCAACCGCTGCGTGAAGCGCTTCACAGTGCGGATGTCAGCCGTCTCGGCCAGGAACTCCAGCTCGTCGAGGAACTCCTCCGTCTGGCGGGGTTCCTGGTTGTCGCGCACTACGGCGACCAGCACGGCCCGCTCCCGCCGATCCTCCACGGCGACCTCCTCCGGGGCATTGCGTTTTCTCTTCTCTTCCAAAATACGATTTTATTTCCACTTGCGTCCGGAAAACGGGACGGGGCACTACCTCCGAACCTCCCGCTCCGGCGCATGTATCATGCGACAAAAAGGGTATCCGCCCGAAAGCAGGATACCCTCAAAATGGTTGCGAAAACGAATCAGTTCTGTACGCGGAAGTCTACCGGAAGGGTATACTTGACACGTACGACCTGGTTACGCTGTTTGCCGGGGCTCCACTTCGGAGACTTGCTCAGCACGCGGACGGCCTCCTCCGACAGCGAACGGTCGGGGGTCTGCAGCACCTGGATGTTGGTCAGACGTCCGTCCTTCTCGATCACGAACGACAGTACCACACGGCCCTGGATACCGTTCTCGAGAGCAATCTGCGGGAACCGTACGTTCTGCTGAACCCAGGCACGGAACGTATTCAGGTCACCGCCCTGGAACGAGGGCATCGTCTCGGCAATCAGGAACGGCTGGTCTTCCTCGACAACCTCCTCCTCGACGACACCGACCGTCTGCACGACATCCACATCCTC
>DXGO01000084.1 GCA_019113885.1 Candidatus Alistipes intestinipullorum
ATGAGCAGACCCGAAACGAGGAAGCCCTCGTTGACCTCGTGGCCGCGGGCCTGGGCGAAGGCGAACTCGATGCCCAGACCGACGATGTAGGAGACGCAGACCATCGGCAGCACACGCACCAGACCGTAGAAGAAGGCCGTGAAGCCCGTCAGGCCGACCTGGATACCCGTGTTGAAGCAACCGAAGAGGAATGCGGGCAGCAAAGCCACAACCACTACAATCATCGTACGTTTCATATCGTTGCAGTCGCGGATGTGCGCACCCTTCTTCGTGGTCGTATTGGGCACGAAGAGGAAGGTCTCGAACGCATCGAATGTCGATTCGAGGAAGCCCAGTTTACCACCCTTGGTAAAGGTGGGCTTGATGTTGTCCATGAATTTACGCAGTCCCATCGTTAAGCCTCCTTAATCATTAAGTTAATACCGTCGCGGATAATCTGCTGGATCTCGATCTTCGAGGGATCCACGAACTCGCACAGGGCAACATCCTCTTCCACAACTTCATAGATACCGAGGTTCTCCATCTTGTCGATATCGCCCGCCAGGCACGCCTTGAACAGGTACATCGGATAGATGTCCATCGGCAGGTAGCGCTCGTAGAGCCCCGTCACGACGAACGGTCGCTCGCCGCCGTTCAGATTGGTATCGAGGTTGTAGGCTTTGCGGGGGCAGAGCCACGAGAAGTAGGCCCGCGATACGGAGAATTTGTTGAAACGCGGCATGGCCCATCCCAGCAACTCGTACTTGTCGCCTTCGGGGATAGCCGTCAGCATGTTGGCATAGTAGCCGAGGAACCCGTCCAGTGCGGTTTTCGTTCCGGTAAGGACGTTGCCCGAGATGAAGCGGATGTGGTTGCCCTCGCCCTGGGGCTTGACGTTGCCCTTGACAATGGAGTCAACCTTGGCGCCGGCCACAACACGCACGTATTGCGGATGCTCGATCTCCGAGCCTGCCACGGCGATGACGCGCGTCATGTCGACGTGCCCCTCGTTCACCAGACGGCCGATGATGGCCACGTCCTGGATGTTGACCGTCCAGACGATGTCGCCCTTGTTGATCGGGTCGATGTGGTGGATCTGCACGCCGACATTGCCCACGGGGTGTTTGCCGGCGAACGAGTGCAGCTCGACGCCCTGGAGCGACGGCATCTGCCCTTCGGCCTTGGCGCGCATCGAGAGGTGCACCTTCCCGGGGGTCAGGCGACGCAGCAGGTCGATACCGGCCTGGAGGTTCTTCTGCTCCGACTTCAGTGCGAAGTTGTAGTCGGGAGCCAGCGGCGCGGAATCGAATGCGGAGATGAAGACGGCCTTCGGCATGTCGCTCGGATTGGCGATAATGCCGTAAGGGCGCTGCACGATCATCGGCCAGAGGCCCGATTTGAGCAACAGTTCGACGATCTGCTCGCGCGTTGCCTTGCCCAGGTCGGGTTTCTCGAACGCTTCGTACTCCTGCCGGACATCGGGCGTCACCGTTACCGAGAGAACCTTGCGTTTCTCTCCGCGATTGACGGCGGCCACCGTACCGCTGACGGGCGACGTGAAGATGATCCGCTCGTCGTACTTGTTGAAGAACAACGGCGTACCTGCCTTCACCTTATCACCCACCTTAACCAGCAACTTGGGAGTCACACCCTCGAAATCGAGGGGCGAGAGGGCATACTCCGAAGCCTGCGGTACGTCGACCAGCGACTCCTGGGGTTTGCCCACCAGATTGATGTCTAAACCCTTGCGTAGTGTAATGATTTTCGACATGGTTAAAGAGTTAAGATTTTTTGATTTGTGTGTATGTTTGATATTGAAGATTCCTCGATCCGCAATGCTGTGCCGCAACAATGTCTCCGACCGACCCCGGGCGAGGTTTCCCCGGTCCGCGGCGCGGCGGTTAACACGAGTTTCCGGAGATTCCGACGGGTTTCTTCTTCGATGCAGGACATTGTTAGCAGGCTAACACAATAATTCGCGTGCGAAAGTACGAAATTTTTTCCGAAATTTCCCCACAAGCAACACATTATTTCGCAATTAACACAAATTTTCCGTCCACGGTTCATGCCACGGTTCATGCAAGGTATGCTGCAACCGCCCCGAAAGGCATTTTCCGCCCGACGCCGATTGCATATGCCACCCGGAATCATTACATTTGCAGGGCCATGGAACGCTATGTCGACATACACACCCACCATCCGGCGGCCGGCAGCACAACGCCCCTCTCGGCGGGCATACATCCGTGGGACGCAGAACGCTTCCCGGCGACGATACCCGGCCTCGAAGACGCAGAGGCGATCGGAGAGATCGGGCTCGACGCTCTCCGGGGGCCCGCACGTGAGGTACAGCTCGCGGCGCTCCGGGCGCAGCTGCGTCTGGCGTGCGAACGGGAACTTCCCGTCGTACTGCACTGCGTCAAGGCCTTCGAACCGCTGATGCACGAACTGAAGGCTTGCATGCCCCGCGCGGTGATTTTCCACGGGTTTATCGGCTCGCCGCAACAGGCACAGCAGGCGCTTGCGCAGGGTTGCTACCTCTCGTTCGGTGCCCGGACCTTTGCATCGCCGCGTACGCTCGATGCCTTGCGGAGCACGCCGCTCGACCGGCTCTTCGTGGAGACCGACGAGGCCCCCGACCCGATCGGGGAACTATATGCCCGGGTGGCTGCGGCGCGCGGCGTGACGGTCGACACACTGCGCCGGGCGACCTTTGAAAACTATGAACGGATATTCGGAAAACGGAATGGATAACTGGCTGGAACGTACCGAGCTGCTGCTCGGAGAAGAGAAACTCGACCTGCTGCGTCGGGCCCATGTACTTGTGGTGGGGCTGGGCGGCGTAGGAGCCTATGCCGCGGAAATGATTGCCCGGGCGGGCGTCGGGAGGATGACCGTTGCCGACGCCGACGCGGTAAGCGCGACCAACATCAACCGCCAACTGGTGGCACTCCACTCCACCGTCGGGAGGCCGAAGGCCGAGGTCCTGGCCGAACGGCTGCGCGACATCAACCCCGAAATCGAGCTCACGGTCGTCAACCGCTACATCCGCGACGAAGAGACTTACCGGCTGCTCGATGCCGCCCGTTACGACTACGTGGTCGACGCCATCGACACCCTCTCGCCGAAGCTGGCGCTGATCGCCGCGGCGCTCGAGCGCGGCATACCGCTGGTCAGCTCGATGGGCGCCGGGGCGAAGACGGACCCCACGCGCATGGAGATCGCCGACATCTCGATGACCCACCACTGCCCGCTGGCCCACATGCTGCGCAAGCGGCTGCACAAGATCGGCATCCGCAGCGGGTTCCGGGCGGTCTTCTCGCCCGAGCCGATCCGCGAGGGGGCGATGATCCTCTGCGAGGAGCAGAACAAGAAGTCGAACGTCGGGACCATCTCCTACCTTCCGCCGCTGTTCGGGATCGGATGCGCCTCGGTCGTAATCCGGGGGCTGATCGGCGAACTTGACTGACCGCAGGCCGCAACAGGCCCTTCAAGCGTCTCCGGACGGCAGTTCCTACTCCGCGATAAACGGGCGCATCGCCGTCTCGAAATCCAACCGGTCGATATAAAGCACCCCGTCGAGATGGTCGATCTCGTGTTGGAAGATGACGGCCGTGTATCCTGAGACCGTCTCCGTGTGCTCGACGAACGCCGTATCGCGGTAGCGCAACTCGATCGCCTGCGCCCGCTTCACCCGCCCGTATAAATCCGGAACCGACAGACACCCCTCGGGACCTGCAACCAGCGAATCCGACCTGCGGACGATCTCCGGATTGACATACACCTCGAAGGGATATCCCGGCTTGTCAAATCGTTGCACGGCGATCATGCGCCGTGCAATGCCCACCTGGGGCGCCGCAATGCCGACCCCTGCGTTTGCGGAGTCGCGCACCGTTGCGAGCATACTGCGGCAGAGCAGCGAGAACTTCTCCGTACGGAGCATGCGCGCCGTCAGCGGGGCGGAGACACCGCGCAGGAAGAGCGAATCGTCGCGGTCGGCGATCGTCAACACGCGCATCAGTCCGCCGCGGCCTTCTGCGATCAACCGCCGCTCGGCGGCATCGAATCCCTGGCGGGCACAGCCCGCTGCCGCGGCAAACAGCACGCAGACAAGTATCCGGGCAAAAGAGCGTAACATCATGGCACGTATCCGTTAAAGGTTTCTACGGACAAAGATACGAAAAACCGTCGATCGAACGCCAAAAGGCGTTATCTTTGTCCAAAACAGAACGGTCCGGACCACGAAGACGGACTGAGACACATAAAAAACCTGTAAATGAGACCCAACATCGTATTTCTCGACCAATACAGCCTCGGAGGCGCCGACCTTGCCGCCATCCGTGCGCTGGGCAACTACACCGGCTACGAAACGACCCGGCCGTCGGAAGTCGTCGACCGCTGCCGCGACGCCGAGGTTGTCATCACCAACAAGGTGGTGCTCGACCGTGCGGCGATCGAACGCCTCCCGCGCCTGCGGCTGATCTGCGTGGCCGCCACGGGGACGAACAACATCGACCTTGCCGCAGCCGCCGAACACGGCATCCCGGTGAAAAACGCCGTGGGCTACTCGACCCACGCCGTGACGGAGACCACCCTCGGGGCAGTCATTGCCCTGATGCGGCAGGTGGTCTACTACGACCGCTACACGAAGGAGCTCTACGCCGGGGCCGAACGGCAGTTCCACTTCGGCCGTCCCACGCGCCAGTTGTACGGATCGCACTGGGGGATCATCGGCTTGGGCAACATCGGACGCAATGTAGCGAAGGTAGCCGAGGCGCTGGGGTGCGAGGTAGCCTACACGTCGACCTCGGGCGTCGTACGCGAGGAGCCCTACCCCTGCCTGCCGCTCGACGAGTTGTTGGCCTGGGCCGATGTGGTGTCTGTCCACTGCCCGCTGACCGACCGTACACGCGGGCTGATCGGCGTTCGGGAGTTGGCACGAATGAAACCCACGGCACTGCTTGTCAACGTGGCGCGCGGCGGCATTGTCGACGAAACGGCCCTGACCGCGGCGCTCGATGCCGGGCAGATCGCCGGTGCGGCGCTCGACGTCTTCATCCACGAGCCTCTCGAGCCGGGCAATCCCCTGCTCTCGATCCGCGAACCAGAGCGGTTACTGCTCTCACCCCACAACGCCTGGTCTCCCGTCGAGGCGATAGAGGTATTGGTGGAGTGTATCGTACGCAACATCCGCGAAACCTTCCCGACCGAGTGACCATGGAGACAGCCACCACCCTGCTGACGCCCGACGAACGGCGCCGCCGCGTGTTCGAATGGCTCGATGCCCACGCGATCCGCTACACGTGGTACGAGCATCCCGAAGCACCGACCATAGAGATCGCCCGCCAATACTGGCACGACGACGGCTCGAAACACTGCAAGAACCTCTTTTTCCGTAACCACAAGGGCGACCGCCACTACCTGGTCTGCTTCGACTGCGAGCAGGCGTTGGCCATCCACGACCTCGAGCACCGCCTGCACCAGGGTAAGCTGTCGTTTGCCTCCGAACAGCGCATGGAGCGTTGGCTCGGGCTGCGCCCCGGGTCGGTCTCGCCCTTCGGGCTCATCAACGACCCGGCCAACCACGTGCACCTGTTCCTCGACGCACAGTTGCAACGCTGGCCGGCCCTCTCGTTCCACCCCAACGACAACCGCGCCACGGTGGTCATCCCGCGTGAGGAGTTTGCACGATACCTCGCCGCCGTGGGGAACAGCTACGAATATCTCGACCTCTATTGAACAAGAGTAGTTGTTTTTCGCTATCTTTGGAAGGACGAAACAGTCCCTCAAAAACAAGCCCATGAAAAAAATTCTACTAACCCTGCTGTTCCTCGCAGGCTTCGCTACATCGAACGCTCAGAACGGCAATCCGATCAAATCGATCATCTACACCTACCTGAACGACAATTGCGGCTATGAAACCGAATATGATCAGGACGGCGATATCAGGTTTACCATGGATGGTTATGTTTACAATGCCATCTTCAAAACGATCGACGACGTCACGTTTGTCGAATTCCGCATCACTTTCAAGTCCGAGAAACCATTCAACGAACTGCTCACGACCGCCAACGACATAAACCGTTCGAAATACCTCTGCAAATGCTCGGCTGAACAGGGGCGTTTCCGGATTTCGGTTGAGTTCGTTGCCTCGACAAATGTGCAGGCTCTTTTCCAGACCAAACAGATCCTTCCGCTCTGGATCGAAGAGTTCAGCGAGGATATCTGATTCCGAATCATACACAGAAAAGGAGGATTCCGCCGATTGCGGAATCCTCCTTTTCATTTGGGCTTGTGCGGCTACTTGCCGAGCAGTTCGATCTGTTATTTCATCTCGACAAGCGCCTTGCCGGTCATCTCCTCGGGTTGCGGAAGCCCCATGAGCTTCAGCACCGTGGGGGCGACATCAGCCAGGATACCGTTGTGCACGGACTTCACGCGGTCCGACACCACCACGATGGGCACAGGATTCAACGAGTGCGCCGTATTGGGCGTGCCGTCGGGGTTGATGGCGTTGTCGGCGTTGCCGTGGTCGGCGATCATCACCACCTCGTAGCCGTTGGCCTTGGCGGCCTCGACCACCTTCTCGACACAGGCGTCAACAGCCTTCACGGCCTTCACGATGGCCTCGTAGACACCCGTGTGGCCCACCATGTCGCCGTTGGCAAAGTTCAGGCAGATGAAGTCGAACTTCTGCTCACCCAATGCAGCAACCAGTTTGTCAGCCACTTCCGGGGCCGACATCTCGGGCTGCAGGTCGTAGGTCGCCACCTTGGGCGATGCCACCAGAATACGGTCCTCTCCTTCGAACTTCTCCTCGCGGCCTCCGTTGAGGAAGAAGGTGACGTGAGCATATTTCTCGGTCTCGGCGATACGCAACTGCTTGAGGCCCTGCTTCGAAACCCACTCGCCGATCGTGTCGGGCACGTCGGCCTTGTCGAAGAGGATGTGCAGGCCCGTAAACTTCGCATCGTAGGGGGTCATGCAGCAGTAGTACAACGGCATGGTGTGCATCCCGGCATCGGGCATATCCTCCTGCGTGAGCACGATCGTCAGCTCCTTGGCACGGTCGTTACGGTAGTTGAAGAAGATCACCAGGTCGTTCGGGCGGATCAGGCCGATGGGCTGCCCGGCCGCGTCGACATGCACAATCGGCTTGATGAACTCGTCGGTAACGTCGGCGTCGTAGGACTTCTGCACAGCGGCCACCATGTCGGTATCGTGCTCGCCGACGCCCTCGACCAAGGCGTCGTAGGCTACCTTCACGCGCTCCCAGCGCTTGTCGCGGTCCATGGCGTAGTAGCGGCCGATCACCGTGGCGATCGCACCGCCCGTCTTTGCGAGGTGCTCCTCCAGCTGGGCGATGAAGCCCTTGCCGCTGTGCGGGTCGGTGTCGCGGCCGTCCATGAAGCAGTGTACGTAGGTACGCTCCGAAACGCCGTACTCCCTGGCAATGTCACAGAGCTTGAAGAGGTGCTCGAACGACGAGTGCACGCCGCCGTCCGACGTCAGGCCCATGAAATGCACCCCGACGCCATTGGCTTTGGCATACTCGAACGCCTTGACGATCTCGGAGTTTTTGAGGATCGAGTTGTCACGGCACGCGCGGTTGATCTTCACCAGGTCCTGGTATACGACGCGGCCGGCTCCGATATTGAGGTGCCCGACCTCCGAGTTGCCCATCTGCCCGTCGGGCAGTCCGACGTTCTCACCGTCGGTACGCAGTTCGGCATGGGGGTACTTCTCGGTCATGGCCGAGATATAGGCGGGATGTACGGTCGAAATGACATCGGCCTTGTCGTGATGGCCGTTTCCCCAGCCATCGAGAATCATCAGTAATACCTTGTTGCTCATATCTCAACAGTTTTTTGATTGTTATTTCATCTGTGCCACGATCAGGTCCACGGCCTTGTCGATGGCCGCCTGCAGCCCGTCGGCATTCTTGCCGCCGGCCGTAGCGAAGAACGCCTGACCGCCGCCGCCGCCCTGCATCAGCTTCGCGGCCTCGCGGACCACCGCCCCGGCATTCACACCCTGGGCCGTAATCTCCTCGCCCAGCATCACCGTGAGCGTCGGCTTGCCGTCGACAACCGACCCTACAACGAAGACCAGTTTCGGAAGCCGTTGGCGCAGGTTGTAGGCCAGGTCTTTCACGAAGTCGGGACGACGGTCTGTCTGGTTGCTGAACAGGCACATACCCTCGCGCTCGGGCGCCGACGACGCGATCTTGTCGGCCCACTGCGCCACCTGTTCGCGGCGCATCGCCTCGACCTCCTTCGAAAGCTGCTCGTTGCTCTCGAGCATCTTCTTCACGGCCTGCACGACCTGCGGGTTATGCAGGTACTCGGCCACGTCGTGCATCGTATCCTCGGCGGCATAAAGCACCTTTTCGGCCTGCTCACCCGTCACGGCCTCGATACGCCGCACACCGGCCGAGATAGCGCTCTCAGAAAGAATCTTGAAGAAGCCGATCGTTCCCGTAGCCCGTGTGTGGGTACCGCCGCACAACTCGACCGAGGTCCCGAAGCGCACCATGCGCACCCGGTCACCGTACTTCTCGCCGAAAAGCATCATCGCCCCGGCGGCTGCGGCCTCCTCCTTCGTCGCCGCGCGGTTCTCCTCAAGCGGATAGTCGGCGCGGATGGCGCGGTTGACCAACTGCTCGACCTCGCGAAGTTGTTCGGGGGTCACCTTCTGGAAGTGCGAGAAGTCGAAACGCAGCACCTCGGGGGTAACGAGCGACCCCTTCTGCTCGACATGCGTTCCGAGCACCTTGCGCAACGCTTCGTGCATCAGGTGCGTGGCCGTGTGGTTGTTGGCCGCGTTCTGACGCTTCACGGCATCGACCCGGGCAGTGAATTCCGCAGCGGGGTTCTCGGGGAGCGTATGGACAATATGGATAATCAGGCCGTTCTCCTTCTCGGTGGCGACGACCGGAATGCGCTCGTTGGCGCTCTCGATCACGCCGATGTCCCCGATCTGTCCGCCCGAGTTGCCATAGAAGGGCGTGCGGTCGAAGACCAGCTGGTAGAAACTCTTGCCCTTCGACGTCACACGGCGGTAACGGGCGATATGTACCTGTTCGGTCAGGGTGTCGTAGCCCGTGAAGAGGCTCTCCTTGATAGGAATCAGTTCCACCCAGTCGTCGGTATCGACCGCCGCAGCGTTGCGCGACCGCGCCTTCTGGGCCTGCAGCTCCTTTTCGAAGGCTTCGAGATCGACCTCCACGCCCTGTTCGCGGGCGATCAGCTCCGTGAGGTCGATCGGGAATCCGAACGTGTCGTACAGTTCGAAGGCATCCTTGCCCGAAATCTGCGTCCGGCCCTCCTTTTTCGTGCGCTCGACGACGCCGTCCAGCAGGTTGATACCCGTAGCCAACGTACGCAGGAACGACGCCTCCTCCTCCTCGATGACCCGTTCGATGAGGGTCTGCTGCGCCCGTAGCTCGGGGAACTGCCCGCCCATCTGCTCGACGAGCCCCGGCACCAGCTTGCAGAGCGTCGGCTCCGTGAACCCAAGATAGGTGTAGCCGTAACGCACGGCACGGCGCAGAATGCGGCGGATGACGTACCCGGCCTTGACGTTCGACGGAAGCTGTCCGTCGGCAATCGAGAAGGCGATGGCACGCAGGTGGTCGGCGATCACACGCATCGCGACGTCGGTCTTCTCGTCGTCGCCGTAGCGTTTGCCGGCCATCGCCGCGATGCGGCCGATCGTCGGCTGGAAAACATCCGTATCGTAGTTCGATTTCTTGCCCTGAAGAATCATGCAGAGGCGCTCGAAGCCCATGCCGGTATCGACGTTGCGCGCCGGGAGCTCCTCCAGCGAACCGTTGGCCTTGCGGTTGAACTGCATGAAGACCAGGTTCCAGATCTCGATCACCTGCGGGTGCCCGGCGTTGACCATCTCGCGGCCCGGCTTGGCGGCGATCTCCGCCTCGTCGCGCAGGTCGAAATGAATCTCCGAGCAGGGGCCGCAGGGACCCGTCTCGCCCATCTCCCAGAAATTGTCGTGCTTGTTGCCGCGGATGATGTGATCCTCCGGCAGGAAGCGTTTCCAATAGTCGTAGGCCTCCTGGTCGAACGGCACGCCGTCCTCCTGCGAGCCCTCGAAAACCGTGGCGTACATCCGCTCGGCAGGCAGCCGGTAGACGTCGTGGAGCAACTCCCAGGCCCATTCGATCGCCTCCTTCTTGAAGTAGTCGCCGTAGGACCAGTTGCCCAGCATCTCGAACATCGTGTGATGGTAGGTATCGTGCCCGACCTCCTCCAGGTCATTGTGCTTGCCCGAGACACGCAGACACTTCTGCGTATCGGCCGCACGGGGATATTTGCGCGGGGCGTTGCCGAGGAAAATATCCTTGAACTGGTTCATGCCGGCATTGGTAAACATCAGCGTGGGGTCGTCCTTCACGACCATCGGGGCCGAGGGGACGATCGCGTGGCCCTTGCTCGCGAAGAAGTCGAGGAAAGCCTGACGAATTTTATTCGATTCCATATATGAAATTTACTCGATTAACCGTTTCCATAAGGATCGCTCTCCGATCCCGGGTTGCAAAATTACACATTTTAAACTAAATTTGCATCTTCCAAAAGAGATTTTTCCGCGATGAGGCAAAAAGCGCACAGATTCGGTACCGACACGCTCCGGGCCGGCGCCGAGGAGCTCACACACGAGGCCCAGGTGCTGACGCACGACGTCATGTCGGTGGCTTTCCAGCTGAAGACCTACCGGCTGATCCGCAAGATCATCCTCGGCTTCATCCTCGTCTCGATCGCCAACGTGCTCTTCTCCTACTTCTTCTACACGCCCAAGATGTACCGCATCCTGCGCGACAACCGCGAGACGGTCATCCGCTACCGCATCCTGCAGGACCGCATCCGCACGGCCCGGCAGCGCGTCGACGAAATCCGGCACCGCGACAACTACGTCTACCGTTCGCTCTTCTCGACCGACACGCTCTCCATCCCGGGGGTCTGGATGCCCTATCCCGAAGCGAAATACGCCCCGCTCTTCGACGACGAATACGCGCCGCTGATGGTCGGGACGTGGCGGCAGATCGACGAGCTGGCCCGCATGCTCTACCTCGAATCGGTGTCGATGGACGAGTTGCAGCTCCTCTCGAAGAACAAGGAACAGCTTGCCGCCGCCGTGCCGGCCATCTGGCCCATCGAACGCTCGGCACTGCACAACAACCATATCGGCGCCTTCAACCCGCGGCGCTTTCACCCCATCCTGCACCGTATCGTCGCCCACGAGGGCATCGACCTGGGTTGCGACCGCGGCACGCCGGTCTACGCCACGGGCGACGCCACGGTGGAACTCGCCGATGAAAAGGGTTACAACGGCGGGTACGGGCACCAGGTGCTGCTCGACCACGATTTCGGATACAAGACCCGCTATGCCCACCTGAGCGACGTGCTCGTCAAACCGGGCGACAAGGTCAAACGAGGACAGATCATCGCCCGCACCGGCAATACGGGCCGCTCGTCGGGCCCGCACCTCCACTATGAGGTGATCCACAAGGGCATACCCGTCAACCCGATCAACTACTTCAACCGCAATATGACGGCCGAAGAGTACGAACGCCTGATGGAGAATCTGCGCGAAACCAACTTCGAAAAGTACTGACATGGCAGGGAAAAAGGATCTCGAGCGCCTCCGCAGGCGCAAGCGGCGCAAACAACGCATCATACGGGCCACGGTGCACCTGTTCGTGTGGTTCGGCATGGCGGTACTTTACTACATCGGCTTCTCGATCTTCTTCGACACGCCCTTCGAGTACCAGATGAAGCACTCGACCGACCGGCTGCGGCACGAATACGAAGTGCTTTCACAGCGTTACGACTCGCTGGCCATGGTGCTCGACAACCTCTCGGAGCGGGACCGCAGCGTCTTCCGGATACTCTTCGAGTCGGAGCCCTACGACCTCGACGGCGAAAACCGGCAACGCCTCTCGTCGACCTACGAAAAGATCGTCGGACGCTCTACCCGCCAGCTCAAACGCGAACTGCGCGAAGGCGTCATCGACATGGAACGGCGGCTCACGGAACTCAACGACTCCTACCTCGCCCTGCAGGCGCTGATCGACTCCGCGGGCCGCGCGTGCGACAACATTCCGTCGATCCAGCCGGTCATCAACAAACAGCTGACGCTCCTCACGGCCTCCTATGGCATGCGCATCCACCCCTTCTACAAGACGCTGCAGCCACACCAGGGCGTCGACTATACGATTCCCGAAGGGTCGCGCGTCTTCGCCACGGCCGACGGCGTGGTGCGCGACGCCTCGACCCGCAGCTCGACCCACGGCAAGACGGTGGTCATCGACCACGGCAACGGATACGAGACCTCCTACAGCCACCTTTCGCGGATCAACGTCCGCCGGGGTCAGACCGTGCGGCGCGGCGACATCATCGCGCTGTCGGGCGACACGGGACTCTCGTTCTCGCCGCACCTCCATTACGAAGTGCGCAAGGACGGCATGCGCGTCGACCCGATCCACTATTTCTTCATGGAGCTCTCGCCTTCGGAGTACCAGCGTCTGATGCGCATCGCGCAGGCCGGCATGCAGTCGTTCGACTGACGACAGGCCCGAAAACGGGCCGGGAACAGGCCGGCGAATGGCAGGTGAACCTTTTCTTTGGATAATACGGTACAATGAAATGACCGACAGCAGAATAAAACTCATCCTTCTGGACTTCGACGGTACGCTGGCCGACACTCGGCGGGCCAATGCCGCAGCCTACATCGCCGCATTGGGCGAAGCGGGCTATACACTCTCCGAGGAGGAGTATACGGCCCGTTATTTCGGCATGCGGTGCAACGAGTTCCTGACCCGTTTCGGCATTGCCGACCCGGCCGAGCGCGAGCGGCTGAGGCTGCGGAAAATCGCCCTCTACCCCACGTGTTTCGAAACCGTGCGGCTCAACGAACCGCTGTGGCAGTTTTGCCAGGCATTCCGGGCCACGGGCGGCCGTGTGTGGATCGTCTCGACGGGCAGCCGGCAGAACATCGACAACGTCATGCGCCATTTGGGCATCGACGGCGGCGTGGACGGCATTCTTGCAGGGCCCGACATCAAAGTCTCGAAACCCGCTCCGGATTGCTTCCTCGAGGCGATGCGCCGCGAAGGGTGTTCGCCGCGCGAGACGCTGATCTTCGAGGACTCAGAGATCGGCATCGAGGCCGCACGCCGCAGCGGCGCATCGTACATCGTGGTCAAACTTTGAGGAACCAGGATACGGCGGAAAACATGCGGGGGTCCAACCTTCCGACGGCATGACAATCGAGACGTGCAAACGCATGACGCCCCGCAACCTTTCGAGGAGTTGCGGGGCGCGGTATTTTCGGATGGGACCGCTCTGCTGGAGAGGCTCAGCGTTTGCAAATGGCGTTGAAATCGCAGTATTTGCAGGTGTCGGCGTCGGTACACTGCCGGAAAGGCACCGCGGGGTCGTACATCTCGGCAAGCGTCTCGCGCACCAGAGCCTCGAACGCCTCGGCATAATGCATATAGGAAGCGCCGCGGAGCCCCTCTTCACGGTCATCGAGCGTCGGCAGGTAGTCGTCGCGATTCATCGAGCGCACGTAGTAGAGCGTCGGGACGACGTCGACCTGCCGCGTGTGGCAGAGCATCATCGAGTAGAGCAACGTCTGGAGGATGTTCGACAGGCGCTGCTTGCCCTCGCCGTGGAAGAGGCTCTCGAGGCCGGCAAACTCAAGGTGCGGCGATCCGGTCTTGTAATCCACCACGCGCAGCATGCCGTCGTCGAGGCGGTCGATACGGTCGGCAATGCCCGCGAACTTCATCCGCAGGGGCTTTCCGCTCGCCAGAAACTCGAAGTCATAGGCCACGGGCTCCTCAAGGCCCGTCACCGTGAAGCAGTCGTGCGCCGCATCGTAGGGCATCACCCCGCCGCGCAAGTAACGAATGACGATGTCGCGCACGAGCAGCAGGTTGCCCGTATAGTCGGAGGTTGTAGCCGCCGCGTCCTTGAGGTAATTCTCGCGGATCGAGGCGTCGACGGACTCCGCCACGGCATCGGTGCGCAACAGGGCGCGCAACGTCCCGCCCGGGTGTGCCTCCCCGACGACCCGCGCATAGAGCTTCTGGGCGGCGGCGTGGAGGATCGTACCGAACATCGGGGCATCGACCTCCTCGGAAATCTCCTCGTCGGCCTCGATGCGGGCCACGGAATGGAAATAGAAACGAAGCGGGCAGGCCACATAGCGATAAAAGGCCGTCGGCGACAGGGTTGCCTTCGAGGCCGGGTCGACGAAGCGTTCCAGCTGCCGCAGTACCCGCACATCCTTCGCCACCTCGATCGGTGGCGTATCGGCAAGGTTGGCATCGACCCCCACCTCCACCTTCCGGACCGGCTTGCCGCTCTCATAGTCAAGCTGGTAGATGTAACGGCTCGGTTCGCCGGTCGACTTGTCGTCGGCGTGCGAGCAGTAGAGCATCCATACGCGGCGCGCCCGCTGGATCAACCGGTAGAAGTAGTAGGCATAGACACCCTCGTGGTGCTCGGGGGTCGGCAGCCCGTAGGCGGCCCTCAGGTTGTAGGGGATGAACGACGCCTGGGCCATATGGTTCCCGGGGAAGTTGTCGTCGTTCATCGACAGGAGGATCACGTTCTCGAAGTCGAGGTTGCGGGTCTCGAGGATACCCATCACCTGGATGCCCTCGAGCGGTTCGCCCTCGTAGGGGATGCGCTGGGTCTGGAGGTGACGCCGCAACAGCGAGGCATAGACCTCCGGAGTGAGGTCGATGGCGCAGTCGTCGAGTGAATTGCGCAATTTGACGATCTGCTCGGCAAGGACCGAAAGGAACTCCGTTCGCTGCCGGGCATCATCCCCGTCATAGGGGATGCGTGCGACACACTCGACGACGCGCAGCAGCCAGTCGGAAAGGTCGCGCCACTCGACCGCCGCCGTGAAGATCGTCTCCAGCAACGGCGTGCGCCGCAGCCACGACGCCTCGACGGCGATGCGCCGTTCGCGGACGATCTCCTCCTGCAACTCCCGTGCAAGCGCCGCGTCGTTGTCGGCGACATAGGGATGCGCCAGGATGCCGACCACATCGGTATGGTAGAATGTCCATGACGCGCGTTGTTTGCGGCGATGCGCCTGCAGTTCCAGCAGGCGTTCGACGAACGTATAGGCCAGACTCGCCCGCAGGGGATAGCCCATCGTGACGTTGATCTTCCCGATGTCCGACGGCAGGGCGTAAAGCAGCGGCAGCAGCAGGGATTCGTCGGTCAGCACGATGGCTGTCCGTTTGTCGAGGCGCTGCTGCCCCGCAGGGAGTTGCTTTTTCAGCATTTCGAGGATCGTATGCACATATTTGCACTGCACGGCATTCGACACGGCGGCTACGGAGACAAACTCCTTGTCGTCCAACATGTTGTCGTGCGATATCCCGCCGCGTGGCGGGAATGCCGTGAGGTTGTCGCGCACGAACATTCCGGCCTCCTGCTCCGCATGCGCGCTGTAGTAGGTATCGTAGTCCCAATAGAAGTCGGTCTCGGCCTGCGTGGCGAGAAACCGGAACAGCTCCTTCTCACACTCCGACAGGGCATTGAAACCCGCCACGACAAACCGGCGTGGCTCCCCGAACGCGAATGCACCCTCCCGGAGTCGGTCGGCGGCGACCCGTTGGATCATGCCCCCGTAGGCGAATCCCAGCGCTGCCAGACGTTCGCGAAACTGCGTATAGATCGGTCCGAGGGTCTTCCAGATGGCCAGGAAGCGGCGTTTCTCCTCCGAGAGGTCGGCCTCGGGACCCAGCGACGACCAGAAGCTCAGAATCTGCAGCTGCCGCGGCGTGAGATAAGAGATATCAGCCTCCAGTTCCTTGATCTCCGAGATGTTGCGGAAGAGCATCGAGGCGTCGATGCGATACTTGTCGATCATGTCGAAGTCGTTCAGCAGCATGTCGCCCCAGAAATAGAAACGGTCGAACGACTCCCGATGGTATTGCGAATAGACGGCGTAAAGCTCTGTAATCAGACGCAGCCGGTCGCCCGCTCGCAATCCCGAGACTTCGGCCATCAGGTCGTCGACCGTCACCCAAACGGGTTGCCACAGGGGACGCTCGGCGATCCGCGAGAGCGCGTCGGAGAAGAAGAGCCGCGCACGCCGCGAAGGGAACAGCACCTCCCGTTCGGGGAGGTGCTCGCCGTACCGCGCGTAGAGATCGGCGGCTACTTCATACAGGAACGATTCCACGCTTTACTCTTCGGTGTGGAGGATGTCGCCACCCATGAACTTCAGGTCGCGGCGCACGACGGTCGGGTCTCCCTTGTAGACGATCTTGCCGCCGGTCGAGGTCTTGCCCTCGAAGCGGTCGGTCACCCACAGCGAGGCCGATCCGGACCCGGTGACATTGACCTCGGCGGCCATCACTTCGAGGTCCGGGGCTGTGAAGGTCCCGTTCGAGACGTACAGCGACAGGTAACGCACGTCCCCCGACAGCGTCACGGAGCTCTTCCCGGTCTGCTCCATCTTGAGGTCCTTGACGTCGAGCGAGGCGGTGACACGGGCCGTGCCCCCGACCGTCATGTCGAGCAGCGTCGCCGATATTCCCTCTTCGAAGGTTGCCACGGCATCGGCAATGGCGAGACGCTCCAACGTATTGTAGTAGACCGTCACGGAGGTCCGTTCGATGCGGCGCGAATCGTAACGCTCCGAGATGTACAGCACCTTGTTGCGCACTTCGGCACGGAAACGGCTCGTCGTGGAGCCCTTCGTGTCGTAAAGGATGCGCGGAGCCTCGGTATCGGGCACCCGGACGAACTTGATATCGAGCGGAGCGGTAACTTCGACAGCGGTGAACGAGGTCAGCCATTCGCGGTTCTGACCCTCCTCGGAGGATGGCTGTTGCGCCCAGGCGAGGAGCGACGTGAACATCAGGCAGCAGATAAGCATCGTTTTCTTCATATTCGAAACAGTTTTGCCGGGCTAATTTACGAATTTATTGGCAACTTCCCGTCCGATTTTGTATTTTTACCTTCGGAAAAAGTGTTGCGAATGACCCCAAGAGCCAAAATACTGAACGCAAGCGCCGGATCGGGAAAGACCTATCAGCTTGCCTTTCAATACGTCCGTGACGTGATCGACCAGCCTGGCCGCTATCGTCACATCCTCGCCGTCACCTTCACCAACAAGGCTACCGAGGAGATGAAGTCGCGCATCCTCAGGGAGATACACACCCTGGCCAGCGGTGCGGAAAGCGATTACCTCCGCGGCCCGGAAAACCTGTGCGAGGTGTTGTCGCTCGACGAGCGCACCGTGCGCAAACGCGCGGCAGAGGTGCGCGCAAAGATTCTCCACGACTACTCGCGCTTCGCCGTGCTGACCATCGATACCTTCTTTCAACGCATTCTGAGGGCCTTCATCAAGGAGTTGGGCATCGACCTCGACTACAACGTCGAGATCGAAACCGAATCGGTGCTCTCGAAGAGCGCCGATGCGCTCATCGAGCAGATCACCGTCGACGAGGAGCTCAAGCGGTGGATGATCGCCTTCGTGCAGGAGCGCATCGACGAGGGACGCCGCTGGGACATCCGCGACGGCGTGCTGTCGCTCGGCGGGGAGATTTTCAAGGAGCGCAACAAGGAGACCCTCTCGGACACCGGATCGCGCGAGGAACTCAAGAAGATCGTGGACCGTGCCGTACAGCGGGCCGAGGCATCAAAACAACGGATGCGCGACACGGCAAGCCGGGCCGTGGAGATCATCACGACGGCCGGGCTCACGGCCGCGGATTTTTCCGGCAAGAGCCGCAGTTTTGCCAATTACTTTTTCACCGTGGCCTCCGGCGAACTGAAACCCTACACGGCCACCGTAGCCAAAATGGCCTCCACGACCGAAGGTTGGTGCGCCAAGGGATCGCCCGCAGGGGCACTGGTCGGGCAACTGCGACCCCTGCTGCGCGAGATGTGCGACACATATGACCGCAGCGTCCGGGGGTGGAACACCGCCGCCCTGCTGCGCGAGAACTACCGCAGCTTCGCCCTGCTGTCGGACCTCTACGAAAAGGTCCGCGAGCTGTGCGAGGAGCAGAACACGATGCTCCTCCCGGAGACCAAATACATCCTCTCGGCATTCATCGCCCACAACGACGCGCCGTTCATCTACGAGAAGGTGGGCAACCGCTTCGAACGCTTCATGATCGACGAGTTCCAGGACACCTCGGCCAAGGAGTGGGAGAATTTCCTGCCCCTGCTGTTGAATGCCATCGCCCAGAGCGACGACACCTCGGTGCTGATCGTGGGCGACATCAAGCAGTCGATCTACCGCTGGAGGGGCGGCGACTGGAAGATTCTCCACTCCGAAGCCGCGAAGGCCCTCGGCGAACACAATACGCAGACCCGGACCCTCAAGGAGAACTGGCGCAGCCTGCCGACGGTCGTGCGGTTCAACAACGATGTCATCGGACGGATCGTCGACTCCGACAACCGGCGGCTCAACGAGACCCTCGCTGCGGCTCTGGAACAAGGGGATATTTCGGAGTCGGACGCCGCAGCGTGGCGCGACACACTATCGGATGCCTACCGGGGGCATGAGCAGACACCGCGCCGCAAAGCCGAATACGAAGGGTACGTGTCGGTCGAGACCTTTACGGAGCGACCTCCGGTCGTCGAACGCATCTGTACACTGATTGACAAGGGGTTCCGCCCCTGCGACATCATGATTCTCGTGCGCTCGGCCACCGACGGGGCACGTGTCGCCGCCGAGCTGCTCGATTTCAAACGGCGCAACGACGATCCCCGCTACCGTTTCGACGTCATGACCCAGGAAGCGCTCGTCATCGGCAAGGCTCCCGTCAGTTCGTTCATCGCCGCGCACCTCCGCCTGGCGCTGAATCCCGGCGACACCCTCTCGCGGGCCATCTTCAACCGGTATCTCGGACGTCCGTTCGACCGGGAGCTCTCCGACGACGAACTGGCCTTCCTGCGCTCGATCCGGTTGCTCTCGCCCGAGGAGGCATTCGAACGCATCGTCATACGCCACCGTCTGCACGACGCCCCCCGCGAGACAGCCTACCTGCAAGCCATTCACGAGCAGATCATCGCTTTCTGTGCCTCGAAAATCGCCGATATCGCCCTGTTCCTGCGTTGGTGGGACGAACAGGGCGCCACACGTTCGCTGAGTGTCGACGAGAGCGCCACGACCGTCGAAATATCGACCATCCACAAGGCCAAGGGGCTCGAAAAAAGGGTCGTTATCATCCCCTACTGCTCCTGGCCGCTCAACCCCAAGAGCTCCGGATTGCAGAATATCGTCTGGGCCGAGGCCCGCGGCGACGAATGCGAAGGGCTGGGGCGTTTCCCGGTCCGTTACAAATCGGCCATGGCCGCCTCGAGTTTCTCGGCCGAATACTACCGCGAACAGGTCTACACCCACGTCGACAACATCAACCTGCTCTACGTGGCGCTTACCCGTGCCGCCGAATCGTTGCACATCTTCATCCCCGAGCGTTGCGAACGCACGGTCGGCGAGTTGCTGCTGCACAGCATCGGCATCGAGGGCGACGATGCCCTCACGGGCTCCCTGCGCGGCACGTACCGGATCGATGAGACGGGGCAGCACTTCGCCTTCGGGGAATTTTCGGGGCCCTCCGCCAAAGGGAAAAAGGAGTCCGAAGCCTGCCATGTCACACTCGAGGCCTACCCCACCCATCGTCCCGAGTTGAAACTCCGCCTGCCCTCGCAACGTTATTTCGAGGAGACCGGCAACGAGGGGCTTTCGCCGCGGGATTTCGGCATCCTGATGCATCGGGCCTTCGAACGGGCCGACGGCGAGGCCGAGATTCTCCGCGCGGTCGGCGAGATGCGTTCCGACGGGACCCTCTCGGAAGCGGATGCCGAAGCGTTGCAGCAGATGATCGCCCGGGCCCTTGCGCGCCCGGAGGTCCGCGAATGGTTCGGCAACGGCTGGGACCGCATCCGCAACGAGCAGGAGATCATCATCCCGGGCGACGACACGATCCGCCGTCCCGACCGGGTCATGACCTCGGGCAACCGGGCCGTGGTGGTCGATTACAAGTTCGGAGTTCCGAAAGAGGAGCACCGGCAACAGATCCGGAGCTACTGCCGGCTGCTCGGCGGCATGGGATACCCGCATACCGAGGGATTCCTGTGGTATGTCAGCCGGGGAGAGATCGAACGGGTGGTATAGCCGGGCAGCGGCCCGCCTCCGTCCTGGAGCGCCCCAAAACAGCCCGCGCCCCATTGGGAGACGCTATCGGAAGACGACACCCGGCCCGGGCAGGACACAGCCCGAACCGCGCGCCTCGCGCCTCGAGGCGCATAAAAAAACAGGACCCTGCATCATGCAGCGTCCTGTTTTCGTTTGGTTGCGCAGGGATTCCGTCGGGAAAAGCCGTGCGCTCCGTTCAGGTCGGATTACTCGCCCAGTGCGAAACGCTTGTAGGCAATCACCGTAGCCTCCTTGTCGGCCTTGTGGATAAACTCGGCGATCGTCTCCTTCTCGCCTACCACAGCCTGGTTGAGCAGCGTGTTCTCCTCGAAGAACTTGCGCATCTTGCCCTCGGCAATCTTCTCCAGAATGGCTTCGGGTTTGTTGGCATTCTTCGGATCCTGCTTCATGGCCTCGACAGCGATCTTGCGCTCGTGCTCGACAACCTCGGCCGGGCAATCAGCCTCCGAGATCGAAACCGGAGCCATGGCCGTAGCCTGCATGGCCACGGTATGTGCCACTTCGGCCGGAACCTCCTTGTTGAAGCCCAGCACCGTACCCAGCTTCTTGTTGAAGTGTACGTAGGCAGCGCAGTAGGGAGCCTCGATGCGGGCATAGTAAGCCAACTCGATCTTCTCGCCCGTCTGTCCCGACTTCTCGGTCACCATCTCCTCGACGGTGCGGCCTTCGTCATTCTTGGCCGCCAGCAGCGCGTCGCGGTCTGCGGCGTCGGTCTTCACGGCGACATCCAGCATGGCATTGGCCGAAGCAGTGTACTCGGCGTTCTGAGCAACGAAGTCCGTCTCACAAGCCAGGCAGAGCAGATATGCCTTCTGACCCACGATCTTCGTCACAACAACACCCTCGGTAGCGGTACGGTCGGCACGCTTGGCAACGACCAGTTTACCTTTCTCGCGGATAATGTCCTGAGCACGCGCATAATCGCCTTCGGCCTCGATGAGGGCATTCTTGCAGTCCATCATGCCGGCGCCGGTCATCTTGCGCAGCTTCATTACATCTGCAGCTTTGATTTCCATAGTCTTGAGTCTTTTTTACGTTTCGATTATCTCTTCTTGCAATTACTCTGCCTTTTCAGCCTCGGCAGGAGCGGCATTCTCGGCGGCCGGCTCCTCGTAGGGAGTCTCCACGGATGCCACAACGTCGGCCACGGCAGCCTCCTCGGCATCGATCGAAGCCTTCACGGCCTTCTTGATGCGAGGCTTGCTCTCCTTCTTGACGGCGCCCTCTTCGGCCTCAGTCTCCTGAGCCTCCTTCTCCTTCTCGAGCTTGCGCTCCTCGGTGCCCTCGGCGATAGCGGCGCACATGGCATCGAGAACCACGGCGATCGACTCCGTAGCATCGTCATTTGCAGGGATAACGTAATCAATGTCGGTCGGATCACAACAAGTGTCTACCATTGCAAAGACGGGGATGCTCAGGCGCTTCGCCTCCTTCACGGCGTTGGCCTCCTTCTGCACGTCAACGACGAACAGGGCGGCGGGAAGGCGCGTCAGGTCGGCAATCGAGCCGAGGTTCTTCTCCAGCTTCGCACGCTGACGGGCGATCTGGAGCTTCTCGCGCTTGGAGAAATTATCGAACGTGCCGTCGCTGGT
>DXGO01000085.1 GCA_019113885.1 Candidatus Alistipes intestinipullorum
GTTCGTTGCGGAGTTGTTCGAGGGCGTTGTAGACTTCGAACTCCTCGTGGAAGAACTTCCCGGGGGTAATCAGTTTGCGTATATCGAAACCGGGGTCGGTGAGATGGAGGAAGAGGTCCTTGAGATAGACCACGCCGAGGATTTTGTCGAGGCTTCCGTCGCCGACGGGATAGCGGTTGTGCGGCGCCTGTGCGACGATTTCGTGAATCTGTTCGGGGGTCATCGAGACGTCGATCCATGCGATTTCGCTGCGGTGGGTCATGATCGACTCGACGGTACGGTCTCCGAGCGAGAATACGCGTCCGACGATTTGCTGTTCGACCTCCTGGACTTCGCCGTCTTCGGCCCCCTCCTGGATGATGGAGCGGATTTCGGCCTCGGTGACCTTGCTTTCGGCCTCTTGAATTCCCAGCAGGCGGGTCATGGCGGCGGTGCTTTTTGCGAGGAGCCAGACGAAGGGCGAAGCGATTGCGGCGAGGAATCCCATGGGTCGGGCGACGATCTTTGCGGCGCGTTCGGCGGCATTCATGCCGATCCGTTTGGGAACGAGTTCTCCGAAGATGATGGTCAGATAGGTGACGATGATGACGATGGCGACCTGGGCGATGACGGTTGCGGTCCGGATGGGGATGCCGAGTGCGGCGAGTTGCGTACCGAACTTGGCGGCGAGGGTATCGCCGGAGTAGATACCGGTAAGGATTCCGATCAGGGTGATTCCGATCTGAATGGTGGAGAGGAATCGGTCGGGGTCTTTCGTGAGTTTGAGTGCTTTTCGGGCACCTTTGCTTCCCTGCCGGGCCTGCATTTCGAGGTTTGACTTCCGGGCGGAGACGAGTGCCATTTCGGACATGGCGAAGATTCCGTTGAGGAGGATCAGGATGACGATGATGAGAATTTCCATGCGTAGGTGGGGGTATTTCGGAGTACAAAGATAATGCAAGTCGGGAGAAAAGCCAAAAGAAAAGGTCCGGGAGGTTGGTAATTCGTTGAAAAGCGTTAAATTTGCGGACAAAAATCAAACGGACATGAATATCGAGAATTATATTTCGGAAGCGGTTCGCGGTTCGGTCGAGTCGCTTTACGGTCCGCTCGGGGACGAGCAGTTGCAGATTCAGAAGACGCGTCGGGAGTTCGAGGGCGACTATACGCTGGTCACGTTTCCGCTGTTGCGCCGGAGCCGGAAGTCTCCGGAGACCACGGCGACGGAGATCGGGGAGTACCTGACGGCGCATGTTCCGGAGATCGGGTCCTACAACGTGATCAAGGGTTTTCTGAACTTGTCGTTGAATCACGCGTTCTGGGGGT
Organism: Candidatus Alistipes intestinipullorum; assembly: GCA_019113885.1. Taxonomy (GTDB): domain Bacteria; phylum Bacteroidota; class Bacteroidia; order Bacteroidales; family Rikenellaceae; genus Alistipes; species Alistipes intestinipullorum. The sequence continues at coordinate 1,306 of DXGO01000085.1, forward strand.
CCCGTTTTTCGGAGTTGGCCGCCGACGAGCGTTACGGGGAGGCTCCGGCAACGGGCCGGACGGTGATGATCGAGTATTCCTCCCCGAACACGAACAAACCGCTCCACCTGGGGCACATCCGCAACAATTTGCTGGGCTACTCGGTGGCGCAGATTCTCAAGGCCAACGGCCATACGGTCATCAAGGCGAACCTGGTCAACGACCGGGGCATCCACATCTGCAAGTCGATGCTGGCGTGGAAGCTCTATGGCGGGGGCGAGACGCCCGAGTCGACGGGCATGAAGGGCGACCACCTCGTCGGCAAGTACTACGTGGAGTTCGACAAGCACTACAAGGCGCAGATCAAGGAGCTGATGGTCGCCGGGCAGTCGGAGGAGGATGCGAAGAAGAATGCCCCGATCATGCGCGAGGCCCAGGAGATGCTGCGCCGGTGGGAGGCAAAGGACCCGGAGGTCTATTCGTTGTGGGAGACGATGAACGGTTGGGTCTACGCGGGTTTCGACGTGACGTACAAGGCGCTGGGCGTCGATTTCGACAAGGTTTATTACGAGTCTCAGACCTACCTGCTGGGCAAGTCGCTCGTCGAAGAAGGCCTGGCGAAAGGGGTCTTCTACCGGCGTCCGGACAATTCGGTGTGGATCGACCTGACGGGCGACGGCCTGGACGAGAAGTTGCTGCTGCGAGGCGACGGGACGTCGGTCTACATGACGCAGGATTTGGGGACTGCCTACCGGCGCTTCGAGGATAACAAGCTCGACGACATGATCTACGTCGTGGGCAACGAGCAGAACTACCACTTCCAAGTGCTGAAACTGGTGCTGAAGAAGCTGGGCTATGCCGAGTGGAGCGATCATATTACGCACCTGTCGTACGGCATGGTGGAGCTTCCCGAGGGGAAGATGAAGTCGCGAGAGGGCACGGTGGTCGACGCCGACGACCTGATCGAGGCAATGGTGCAGACGGCGCGTGAGATGTCCGCCGAGCTGGGCAAGCTGGATGGCTGCACGAAGGAGGAGGCCGATGCGGTATCGACGATGGTCGGGCTCGGGGCGCTGAAATACTTCATCCTGAAGGTGGACCCGAAGAAGACGATGCTCTTCGATCCGCGGGAGTCGATCGACTTCAACGGCAATACGGGCCCCTTCATCCAGTACACCCATGCCCGTATCTGTTCGGTACTTCGCAAGGCCGCCGAGAGCGGGCTGGAAGCCTCGCAGGGGATCGACGCCGGGGTGCCGATGCTTGCCGAGGAGATCGACCTCATCAAGCAACTGACCGACTATCCTGCGACGGTGAAGGCTGCGGGGGATAATTTCGCTCCTTCGATCATCGGGGCCTATGTGTACGATCTGGCCAAGCAGTTCAACGGCTATTACCACGACCATTCGATCCTCAAGGAGGAGAACGCCGCTGTTCGCTCGATGCGTTTGGCTTTGGCGCAGCAGGTTGCGCGGGTTATCCGCAGCGGCATGGCATTGCTGGGCATCGACGTCCCGGAGCGGATGTAGTCTGCTCCTTTGTGTCGGAAAATAAACGGAGGCTGCTTTTATGCAGCCTCCGTTTATTTTATTTGGCTTCTAAAGATTTCAGCATGCGGCCCTCTTTCGTTTTCCATTCTTTCAATCCGTTGGCACTTCGCCCTGTTATACGATACAGGCTGCAGCAGATGGACTGGAAAGCAGAATATCTTTGGTTACGACAAGCCCTTTTTCATCTTGAACAATTACTTTCGATTCAATCATTTTATTCCGAATATTTAGGTAATTGTTGTGGCATGAAGATGTCGTTGAATTCGAAATTCTGGAACCTTCCAATATGACAAAACCCTCGGAGGTACTGATTCCCCGAGCATTTATTCCCCGAGCAGTTTGAATATATAATATATTATCAGGATTTGATTCTGTTTGCGAAAACAGAGGCTCGAATATTTTGAAACCGAGAGTTCCTATTAGTAGTTTGATATTGGAAATGAATTCA
>DXGO01000086.1 GCA_019113885.1 Candidatus Alistipes intestinipullorum
TTTTTTAATTTAAAAAACAATCAAATTAACGCTTATGGTAAGAAAACTTCTACTATCGTTAATGGCTATTGTTTTGGGGGGGGGATTTCGCTCTCCATTGCCCAAAATAAGCAAATTTCCGGTACGGTAACCGACGTCGATGGCTCCCCCATCGCTGGCGCCACAGTTCTGGTTGAAGGAACTGCCAACGGAACGACCACCGGAATCGACGGAACGTTTACGATCTCCGCGCCGTCAAATGGTGTACTCCTCATCTCCTTCCTCGGATATGAGGCCCAACAGACCGCCATCAATGGCCGAACCAACATCCAGGTCACCTTGCAGGAAGACACCACGTCGATCGACAATGTCGTCGTCATCGGCTACGGTTCGGGACAGAAGATCGGCAATATCGTCGGATCGGTAACGACCGTTTCGGCCGGGGAACTTGCAGAACGCCCCTCGGCCAACATCGGCGACGCGCTTCAAGGCAAGGTCGCTGGACTGCAAATCTTCAACACCTCGGGAGAGCCCCAAAGTAGCGTCTCGATCCGCCTGCGCGGCGAGTCGTCACTCTCACTGAGCAACGCCCCGCTCTACATTCTCGACGGCGTGCCCGTCAGCGCCGAGGTCTTCACGAGCATCAACCCCCAGGACATCGAGAATATCTCGATCCTCAAGGACGCCTCCTCGACGGCCATCTACGGTTCGCGTGCAGCCAACGGCGTCATCTTCGTCTCGACGAAAAAAGGCAAGAAGGGAGAAAAGCCCAGCATCTCGCTGCGCGCCCAGTACGGCATATCCATGCTGACGAACTACAATATGGATATGATGAACTCCGAAGAGCTGATCCGCTTCGAGGAGCTGTGCGTCCCGTCGCTGAAAACCGACCCCGCCTACCAGGCCAAGAAGGCCTTCATCCTGGGTAACAACATCAACTTCGACTGGGAGGACTATCTCTTCGACAACGCCGCACCGCTCGTGCAGGCCGACGCCTCAATGCGCGGAGCCACCGAGAACACCAACTATTACGTTTCGTTGGGTTACTACTCGGAACAGGGAACATCGAAGGTAAACTCGGGTGTCGACCGCTTCACGTTCCGCACGAACCTCGATACGCAGATTACCAAGTGGCTGAAGTTCGGTACCAACGTGGGTCTGACCTACAGCCAGGCGCACACGATCATGACCGGATGGGCCACCCAGTCCCCCATCCTGCAGGCCGTTACCGGAATCCCTTACTACACGCCTTACGCCCTGGTCTACAACGAGGACGGCACGATCTCCTACGGCGACGTGCAGCAGGTCTACCCGTGGGACGGCATGATCGACCTGAACGAGTACTACAAATATAATACGGACGATCGGGAGACGGTGAACCTGATGGGTCAGACCTATTTCCAGCTCACTCCCGTCAAGGGCCTCACGATCCGCGCCCAGCAGGCCATCGATGCCTTCGACTACACCAACGAGGCCATCAACAAGCCGTCGTATACGCCCTACCCCTACCGGGGCCGGAACGGGCAGATTTTCCAGCGCTACCACCAGCTTTCGTCTACGAACACCATCGAGTACAAGACCAACTTCGCCGAGAAACATTTCCTCACGGCGCTGGTCGGACATGAATCGATCCTCAAAAGTGAAAAGGTATTCAGCGCCACGGGTACGGGTCTGACGGACGACCGTCTGACGGCCTTCGGTTCGACCACCGACATCGAGAGTTGGGACGGCAACACCGTCGAATGCGCCTTCAACTCGTTCTTCGCGAACTTCAACTACAATTACGACGGTAAGTATTTCATCGACGCATCGGTCCGTACCGACGGTTCGTCGCTCTTCGGCAAGAACCACCGCTACGCCACCTTCTACTCGGTGGGTGCAATGTGGAAGCTCAAGCAGGAGCAGTTCCTCCAGGGCGTGTCGTGGGTCAACGACCTGAACCTGAACGTCAGCTACGGTACGACGGGTAACGCGGGTCTCGACAACTGGTACGCATCGCTGGGTCTGGTTGGCAGCGGCCCGCAGTACAACGGCAACGCCGGATGGGCCCTCTCGCAGGTACCGAACTCCGACCTGACGTGGGAGACCGTCGCCACGCTGAACGTGGGTGTCAGCGGACGTTTGGCCGACCGCGTCTCGTTCGGGTTCGAGTTCTACAACAAGGTCTCGACCGACCTGCTCATGGACCTGCCCTACTCGGGAACGACCGGCCATGCGAGCGGCGCGGGCAACATCGCCTCGATGTTCAACCGCGGCATCGACCTCGAGCTGAGCATCGACCTGATCCACACGCGCAACATCTACTGGAACATCTCTGGTAACGTGAACTACAACAAGAACGAGATCACGAAACTCTATCAGGGACTCGACGAGCTGGCCTTCCCCGAATACGGTCTGAAATACCAGGTAGGCAAGTCTTCGTCGCTGGTATACACGCAGGTGCGCGCAGGTGTAGACCCCGCCGACGGATCGCCGATGTGGTACGACCTGAACGGCAACCTCACGAAGACCTATTCGGACGACATCATGCAGTTCTGCGGCATGGATACCAACGCCCCCTGGTCGGGAGGTTTCTCGACAGCCTTTTCGTGGAAGGGCCTGGGCCTGAATGTCGACTTCTCGTGGATCGGAGAGCGCTGGATCTTCATCAACGAACGCTACTATACGATGAACCCGGCCAGCGAGCTCTTCAAGAGCAATTTCGAGACGAAGATGCTGGACATCTGGACACACCCCGGACAGAAGACGGACATCCCGAAGTACGGGACACAGTTCCAATTCGATACGTCTACCTACTCCAATGCCTCGTTCCTCCGCATGAAGAACATCTCGTTGTCATACACCTTCCCGCAGTCGCTCATTCAAAAGAGCGGATTCATCTCGGGCCTGAAGGTCTATGTCACGGGCCGCAACCTGTGGACCATTACCGACTTCGAAGGCTATGACCCCGAGGTTGGTTACTCCAACGCAACACAGGGTATGTACCCCAACTCGCGTCAGATCGTATTCGGCGCCGAACTGGTGTTCTAATTTAAATTATGATGACGACTATGAAAAATACGAAAATATTTCTCGCCTCGGCACTCGCGCTCTTCGCAGCCACGTCGTGCAACCTGGACAAGTTCCCCGACACGGCGATCAACACCGAAGAGGCCATGGAGAGCGTCGCCGACTGCCAGGCTTTCCGCAACGGTCTCTACTCGGGCATGAAATACTGCTTCACCGGAGCCTTCGTCTACGCTCCCGACCTGCAGACCGACCTCTACCATGCCGTCAAGAACTTCGGTAACTTCAACGGCGCCTTCTACCACTATTCGGTAACGGCCTCCGAGAGCATGGCCAACACCGCATGGTTCGGACTGTACGGCTACATCGGCAACGCCAACTTCCTGATCGAGGGGACGAAGAAGCTGCTTGCCGCCGGGACGCTGAGCGAATCCGACCAGGCACTCGTCCGCCAATACTACGGCGAGGCATGTTATATCCGTGCCCACATGTACTTCAACCTGACGCAGTACTTCTGCGAGGACTACGACCCCGCAACGGCCGCCAACACGCTGGGCGTCCCGGTGGTGACGAAGTACGAGCCGACGGGAGATTCGAGCAAGTACCCCTCGCGCGGCTCGCTCGAAAAGACCTATGAGCAGATTCTCGCAGACCTGGCCGAAGCCGAGAAGAATATCACTACCAAGGGCGAGCAGAACGCCGTCTACGTAACGAAGGATGTCGTCAAGGCGCTCCAGGCCCGTGTTGCCCTGACGATGCACGACTACGATACCGCCCTGAGCAAGGCCAAAGAGCTGATCGACTCGGAAACCTACACGCTGGTGAGCGACCAGAACACCTACTCGAACGGCTGGATCAACGACAACCTCCCGGAAGCCATCTGGCAGGTAGCCATGACCGGTCCGGATGACGTCGGAAACGCATATTCCTACTTCATCTACAACACCACGGGTGAAGAGGGCGATGATAACCCGCAATACATTCCCGAGGACTGGGCGCTCGACCTCTACGACAAGGAGAACGACATCCGCTATGCCGCCTATTTCGACACGCGCGACATCACCATGCCCGTCACGGGACGTCTGACGCTGCTGATCAAGTACCCGGGCAACAAGAGCCTCTACTCGGCCGTCACGAACTACGTGAACAAGCCCAAGGTATTCCGCATTTCGGAGATGTACCTGATCGCCGCTGAGGCTGCCGCCAACAAGTCGGGACAGGAGAGCGTTGCGTCGTATTACCTCAACGAACTGCGTTCGAAACGTATCGCCAACTGGGTCAACCAGGATTACTCGGGCGTCGAGCTGATGAAGCAGATCCGCGAGGAGCGCGTTCGCGAGCTCTTCGGCGAAGGACACCGCATGAACGACCTGAAGCGCTGGCACATGGGCTTCACCCGCTCGGCAGGCCAGGACCCCGACCTCGTACAACCGGGCGAGAACTACGCTTCGTGCTCGCGTGAGGCCGACGATCCGTTCTTCCTGTGGCCCATCCCGACCGATGAGGTTCAGGCCAACCCGCAGATCGAACAGAATCCTGCCTACACGAACAATTAGTCGGTTAACCCTTAAATTCGAAGATCAATCATGAAAATAATGAAATATTCTCTGTTCACCGCAGCGCTGCTCTGCATCTCGGGGATGACAAGCTCTTGCGACGACTCCTCGAAGGGAGCGGGTGACGCTACCATTGGATTCGCGCAGGCAGCCTACACCTACAAGGAGAGCGCGGGTCTGGTGAAGATACCCGTACAGTTCACCGGCGAACCCGAGGAATACCCCATCACGTTCAACGTCGAGGCCCAGATCGAGGGCGATGAGGTAACGCTCGACGACGTAGTGCTCTTTACGCAGCTGACCGGTCTGAAATACGTCGGTAACGAGAAGGCCCCGGCCTATGTCGAGTTCCAACTGATCGACAACGACGTAATCAACGAATCGCGTTTCATGACGCTGACGATTACCTCGGCCTCGGGCGCCACGATCGCCAATGCCTCGACACGGGTCGAGATCGCCGACAACGACAACAACCCCTACGAGCGCCTTTGGGGCGACTGGACCTTCTCCGGGAACAGCATCGACGACGGTTCAGCGACGACGTTCGACGTCAACATCAGCGGTGGGTTCACCGACGAGGAGGTAGCCGAAAATGCTGACAAGAAGCTCGTATGCTGGGGCTTCGGAGGCCAGAAGGAAGATGTAAGCAGTGCAGGTATTAACCCCCCGAAACAGCCTGTATGGTACATCAACTATGACGCCGAAACCGAAACGCTCTCGATTGCCGTCGGCACGTTGATGGCCAACGTCTGGAGTTTCACCGGTATCGACGAAGATGTCGAAGTGAAGAGCGGGTCTCTGCTTCCCGGATCAGAAGATTTCAACTACAAGACCGAAATCAAGGGAACCTGGAGTGAAGACTGCAACACGATCACTTTCAGTCCTGATTATGGATTTGTTGCAACCGTCTGGGGTGTGAGTGGAACCTACTATGGCTACTGGTTCGGTTACACGGACATTGTCATGACCCGGAAATAAGATATCCAAGATTTAATTCCTTAAAAGACAGATCACATGAAAGACATCAAATATCTTGCGCTGTTCATCGCCACAGCCGGACTCTTTATCGGATGCTCCGACGACGACGATCTGAGCATGCAGAATCAGAACAAGCCGAAGCCCACGGTCACACTGGCCGCCGGGACGGTTACCGACGAAGAGTTCACCTTTACGCTCACAGCGTCGGACAACGCTTCGCAGTATGCCTATGCCGTGTTCGAGGGCAAGGACAACACGGCCCCGATCGCTCACGACATCGTCATCGACGAAGTGAGCGGCGCCATCCAGACGGGCGCCTTCAACCTCTCGGATGCCGTATCGCAGACTGTCAAGGTCGCGTGTGAATCGGCCGCGGACTACCAGGTATTTGCTGCCGCCATCACATCGACGGGCCTGCTGGGCGAGGTTGTCTCGCTCGACATCTATGTCGACGACACGATCGCTCCGGAGATCGACGATTTCGAGACCGACGGCAACACACTGAAGATCATCTATTCAGAGCCTGTCGTGGTAGGAAAAACCGGGAAAGCCACGGTATCCTACATCCAGTGGGGTATCGGCAACATGCTCGCGCCGGTAGACATCCCGATGGAGAACATCTCCACCGAGGGCAACGTGGCAACGATCGTCTGCGAGAAACCGGGCAACGGCGCCGGCTACATCGTCAACATCACCGAAGGCCTCTTCGAGGATCCCTCGGGCAACAAGTCCGCAGCGGTCAACTCGGGATGGGACAACAACAAACTGGATTACGTCGGTTTCGGATGGGACGACAAAACCGTAGACTTCCCGATCGAGGAGAGCTACTTCGTCGCCCAAACCGATGAGGACGACTACAACCAGCCGACGGCGACCGTCAACCTCGTCTTCCCGTTCATGGTGCTCGACAACGAAAAGACCAATGCCGCCCAGGTGATCTACTACACGGAGGAGGGTATCATGTACCTCAACACGACCTACACGCTTGATAATGCGGAAAAAACCACGGTCAAGGTCGCACTGCCGCAGGTCCCGACGATCGCCTTCGACGTACAGTTCGCCGCCGGAGCGTTCTACGATGTCTGGGGCAACGAATCGGCCTCCTTCACGGTAAGCACCGATGAGCTCCGCTATTCGAACCTGCCCGTCGCCATCAAGCCCGGCAACTACTCGATCAGCTACACGAGTGGCGGGGATAAAGTTGTCAACCAAGAGAGCGGAACGCCGTTCGCCGCCAATCTCGAGAAGATCGGATACACGCAGTATGTGCTCCACGCCAACTGGTTCAACTGGTCCAACGGCTTTATCATGCCTGACCTGGTCGGCGATGTAGACTTCGACAACAACCGGATTGTCTTCGACGGACGTTTCCTTTACAATGGAACCATATATGGCCGACCGGCATTCGGCTCGGGATTCTACCCCTACGATTCGGAGGGCACATACAGCCTGGTATTCTGGGGCGGAGGCGAAGGATATGACCCGATCGTCGCCTCATTCAACGATGAAGGCTATCTGACCGACATCTCCTATCTCGAATACGGTATCCATGATTCGGAGGGATACTACATGGCCCCCTACGACTTCATTACGGACGGCAAGATGACATTCGAGCCGGACGATGCTGCAGAAACCGTAACGACCCCGGGCTTCGCCACCGCCTACAAAGCCTTCTCGACCCCGCTGGCCGGGTTCTCGAAGATGAAGAAATAACCCGTACGATTGACTACACACAGCAACAAAACCTTCCCGCCCCGGCGGGGAGGCTTTGTTGTCCATAGCATACCGGACCATGAGACACCTCTTCAAAACGCTGATTGCCTATTCGTTGTTTCTGACACCACTGTTTTTTGTCCGCTGTGCCACCTCACGGGTTACAGGCGGAGATGTTCGCAACGATTCGCTGGTCACGATCTCGCGCCAGGAGTACGAACTGCTCCGACAGCGTGCTGACGAGCGTTACGTCGTCGTACAACGGCAGGTTTTCGACTCGCTGCTGATGAAAACCAAGGCGTTGCAGGAACTGTGCGATGCCTTGGTCAAGCACCTACCCGAAGAGGTCCGCAGCGTAAACAACCCAACCAACCAACCTATTCAATAGCCGCACATGAAAAAAATTCTTTATGCGACTTGCGTCCTGCTGGCGATCGCCACGGCATCGTGCAGCAAATCGGACGAAAACGCCGACACGCTGAATGTTTCAGCCAAGGAGCTGCCCTTCACCGCGGAGAGCCAGTCGGCCACGATCACCGTCTCCACCAACCTGGAGTGGACCGGCACGGCACCCGACTGGATCACCCTTTCACCCGGCTCGGGAACGGGCCGAACGACCGTCACGGTCACTGCCGAGCGGAACGACGGACTCGAGCGCACCGGGACCATCCGTTTCACCGCAGGCGCCCTGGAGCGGACCATCGAGGCGAAACAGGAGGGTACCGACTTCAGCATCAGCCAATACACTTTCGAGTTTGACAGCGACGGAACACCGATCGAGGCGACGATCGCCTCGAAATACGATTGGGAGATCGTCATTCCCGAGAAGGCCTCGTGGCTTGAGGTGTCGCCCCAAAGCGGCACAAACGGAGAGACAAAGGTAACCTTCACACCCAAACCCTTCACCGACCGTACGCCGCGTACCAAGCAGCTGTTGACCCTCAACTACGGTACAACGTTCTCGATGCTCACCGTGAGCCAGGCGATGCCCAATAAGGCGCCAGAGGCTCCCGTATTGCTGTCACCCGCGGAGAATGCAGTCGATGTCAAGGTGAACGCCACGTTCCAGTGGCGCGCAACGACCGATCCCGACGGCGACGCCCTGACCTACAAGCTGATGGTTTCGGACAACGGCGGCTCCACCTGGACGACGGCCACGACATCGGGGACAAACGCCAAGCTCAACAGCCTGATGGCGAAGAACACGGCCTACGTCTGGAAGGTCGAGGCCTCGGATGCCTTCGGGGGCAAGGCCGAAAGCAGCACGCGGAGCTTCACGACCGGTGAAGGCGGGGCCTACGCCGACGGAGAGATCGCCCGCTGGCAGACCGAGACATCCGGAGCGCCGATGCCGGTTCAACTGATTATCATGGGCGACGGATATATCGCCGACGACTACGTGGCGGGCGGGACGTTCGACCAGCATGTCGAGCAGGCCATCGAGGCGTTCTTCGGCGTCGAACCCTATACGACCTACCGCAACTATTTCCGCATCTCGACCGTAGCGGTCTACTCCCAGGAGCAGGGCGCCACCGTGAAACAGGACATGACCGGATGCAAGGCCCAGACCCGCAATACGGCCTTCAGCACCGTGATCGACGGAGGCAACAGCACGGGGATCTCCTGCGACTACAAAAAAGTCTTCTCCTACGCCCTGAAGGTCCCGGGAGCCAGCGAGGAGGTGCTGCGCAACACGACGGTGCTGCTGCTCATCAACCTCAACGTCTACGCAGGGACCTGCATGATGGAATCCGGAGGGCGCTCGGTTTCGATGTGCCCGGCCGGGCCGACATTCGGGTCCGTCGTCTCGCACGAGGGCGGCGGCCACGGCTTCGGGCGCCTGCTCGACGAATACCGTTACTACAACGCCTCGCTGCCGGAGAGCGAAAAGGAGCAGATCATCCAGTGGAGGGCGATAGACCCCTACTACGGCTACAACATCTCGCTGACCAACGACCGCTCGCAGGTACACTGGAAGCAGTACTTCACCACACCGGGCTACGAAGCGGTGAGCCTTTACGAAGGCGCATGCCTCTACGGCATGGGAGTATGGCGTCCGGAGTACATCAGCTGCATGGAGGACAACCGCGCCTACTACAACGCACCGTCGCGCGAAGCAATCGTGCGCCGCATCTGCCGCGCCTCGGGCACGACGTTCAACATGAGCAACTTCCTGGCCAACGACAAGGTCAAGAGCGACAACACGCGGACGACACGAACTCCGGAAAACTTCGTGCCCCTGGCACCGCCGATCCTTATCAACGAATAGCGGACTCGGGTCTTCCATATGCGGCATCCTTGCGGTGCCGCATATTTTTTTGCCCTCGCTGGGCCGATCCATAAAAAAAGGCTATCTTTGCGCAGCGGATCATCCGCACGACGGCAACTGACGGCCGCAGGCCGGGCAGTCCGAAAAACAGACCTAAAAGTCACGCATCATGAATATTACGGAGATACATCCCGGCATCCATTACGTCGGCGTCAACGACCGCACGACGACCCGTTTCGAAGGTCTCTGGTCGCTGCCCTACGGCGTATCGTACAACGCCTACCTGGCCATCGGCGAGAAGGTGGCCCTCATCGACACGGTCGAGGAGGCTTTCGGCAGCCGCCTCGAAGCCAATATCCGCGAAATCCTCGGCGAGCGCAAGATCGACTACCTCGTCGTCAACCACATGGAACCCGACCACTCGTCGTCGATCGCCGCGCTGCGGCGCCTCTACCCCGACATGCAGATCGTCGGGAACGCCAAGACGCTGCAGATGATCGGCGGATTCTACGGCATCTGCTCCGGGACGCACGAAGTCAAGGAAGGCGACGTGCTCGACCTGGGGGGCCTGACGCTCTCGTTCCACCTGATTCCGATGGTGCACTGGCCCGAAACGATGGTTTCGTGGTGCGCCGAGCACCGCACGATCTTCTCGGGCGACGCCTTCGGGACGTTCGGCGCCCTCGACGGCGGCATCACCGACTCGCAGGTCGAGACCGAGCACTTCTGGGACGAGATGCGGCGTTACTACGCCTGCATCGTGGGCAAATACGGCGTTCCGGTGCAGAAAGCGCTGCAGAAGGTCCGGACGCTGCCCGTCGAGACGATCTGCCCGACCCACGGTCCTGTCTGGCAGCAGCAGATCGCCCGCGTGATCGACACCTACGACCGCCTGAGCCGCTACGAAGGCGAACCGGGCGTGGTGGTGGCCTACGCCTCGATGTACGGCAACACGGAGCAGATGGCCGAACGCATCGCGCGTGAACTGGCCGCGGCGGGAGTCCACCCCATCCGGGTCTACAACCTCTCCTACGCCGATCCCTCGGTCGTACTGCGCGATGTCTTCCGTTTCGACACGCTGCTCGTGGGTAGCCCCACCTACAACGGAGGCTTGTTCCCGCCCGTAGCGGAGTTGCTCGAACGCCTGGCCGCACGCAACATTCCGGCCCGCCGCTTCGGGTACTTCGGATCGTTCTGCTGGGCCGGGGCCGCCGTGCGACAGATGTGCGAATTTGCCCAACGGATGAAGTGGGAACCCGTCTGCGAACCGATCGAGATGAAACAGGGATTCTCCAGCAACATCCACGCAGCATGCCGGACATTGGCAGCCCGTGTTGCCGGGAAGGACGAGTGCGAAGCATAAAAGAGCAATGACGACGGCCCGCTCCGGCGACGGACGCAGCCGCAACAGAGACCACCGGACGCCAACCAAAAAAGCCGATATGATGAGAATAGCCATCGTGGGAACCGGATACGTAGGACTCGTATCGGGCACCTGCTTCGCCGAAATGGGACTCGACATCACCTGTGTCGACACCGACACAAAGAAGATCGAGGCGCTCAACGCCGGAAAGATTCCGATCTACGAACCGGGGCTCGACACGCTCGTGCAGCGGAATGTCGAGGCCGGACGGCTGCACTTCACCACCGACCTTTGCGAATGCCTCGACCAGGTCGAAGTGGTCTTCTCGGCCGTCGGGACGCCTCCTGACGAGGACGGCTCGGCCGACCTGAAGTATGTGCTGGAGGTTGCCCGCACGTTCGGGCGCCACATCCACAAATACACTGTATTGGTAACCAAGAGCACCGTCCCGGTGGGCACGGCACGGAAGGTGCGGGCGGTCATCGAGGAGGAGCTGGCACGGCGCGGCTGCGACATCCCGTTCGACGTCGCCTCGAACCCCGAGTTCCTCAAAGAGGGCAACGCCATCAAGGACTTCATGTCGCCTGACCGTGTGGTCGTGGGCGTCGACAGCGAACGGGCGCGCGCACTGATGGCCAAGCTCTACCGGCCCTTCCTGATCAACAACTTCCGGGTGCTGTTCATGGACATACCGTCGGCCGAGATGACCAAATACGCCGCCAATGCGATGCTGGCCACGCGCATCTCCTTTATGAACGACATCGCCAACCTCTGCGACCGCGTGGGGGGCCGATGTGGAGATGGTACGCAAGGGCATCGGATCGGACGCCCGCATCGGCACGAAGTTCCTCTACCCGGGGTGCGGATACGGCGGGTCGTGCTTCCCGAAGGATGTGAAGGCCCTGGCCCATACGGGACGCGAGCACGGCTACCCGATGCAGGTGATCGAGGCGGTCGAACGGGTCAACGAACAGCAGAAGAGCGTGGTTTTCGAGAAGTTGCAGCAGGCGCTGGGAGGCGACCTCCGCGGGCGCCGCATCGCCATCTGGGGGCTCTCGTTCAAGCCCGAGACCGACGACATGCGCGAAGCGACCGCCCTGGTGGTCATCGGCCGGCTGCTTGAAGCCGGTGCCGAGGTGGCGGTCTACGACCCCGTGGCGATGGATGAGTGCCGACGCCGCATGGCCGGACGCAATATCCGCTACGGACGCACGAAATACGACATTGTGCAGGGTGCCGACGCACTGGCGCTACTGACCGAGTGGAAGGAGTTCCGCATGCCCGACTGGGGATTGCTGCACAGGCAGATGCGCGGCGACGTGATTGTCGACGGGCGTAACATTTTCGACAAACAGGAGGTACTCGCCGCGGGATTCCGTTATAGTGGAATCGGCAAATAACCCCTCCCGAATAGAGACAACGGTCCCCGGAATCCTGAGATTCCGGGGACCGTTGTTCTTGTTCGGGGCACTACTTGCCCGGAGCCTTCGGAGCAGGAGCTGCGGGTACGGGGCATTCGGAAGGCTGCGGACCTGCAGGACGCAGCGGTTCGGAAGCCAAACGCTCCCAGGCGGCATACTGTTCGTCGGTAAAGAGCTTCTTGAACTTACGCGCCTGTTCGTCATGCCAGGCCGCAGCCATCTGACGGGCTGCTTCGGAATCGATACGCCGCGGACGCTCTCCGGAGGTCACTCCCTCGGGACGCCCTTGCCCGGGAGTACGGGAACGCATGCCTCCGCGCCCTCCGAAACCACCCGGGCCACCAGCCATGCCTCCGGGCTCTCCGAAACCGCCCGGGCCGCCGCCCATACCATCGGGACCGCCGAACCCTCCGAAGCCTCCAGGACGACCACCCATGCCCCCGGGCCGCCCGAACCCTCCGAATTGCGGGGTTTCGCTCTTGAAATGTTTGTAACAGAATTTGTAGACCTTTTTGGTCTGCTTGTCCGTCAGACCGAGGGCTTTCTGAAGCCGCTCGGATTCGCGCATCGCCTGCGCTGCGGGATCACGCCGCATGGATGCCGCCTCGGACGCCGGGCGTGCGGGAGCCTGCGGCTGCTGCGCCCGCACCGACAACGAGCATGCCGCCAGGATAAGAATAAGAGCAAAGTAACGTTTCATCTGTTTGCCTGTTAGTCGATTATATAAATCCAAACACAATTTTTTTATTGCCCGGAGGCACAAAAAAAGCCGGAAAAACATTCCGACTTTTGTCTGCCCGCAGGAGGCACGTCTCCCTTACCGGAGAACCTTAACGATGATCTTGCGCACGTGGCCTTCACCGACCATCGGAGCGTGCCCGTCGTCGGGGAAAAGCACGGTAAACTGCCCCGGGCGCAACGTATAGTAGGTCTGGGGCACGTCGTCGAAGAACTGGATGTCCTTCTCTTCGTCGAAGGCTCCCAGCGGACGCTGCAACTCCTTGCGTTCGCTCCATCCGAACGACTCCTCTTCGCCCGAAATGAGGACCTGGATGTCGATATAGCGGTTGTGGATTTCGAGTTTGGCATCGGGTTTCCGTTTCAGGTCGCACTCCATCACATTGACGTAGATATTCTTTCCGTCGAGCTCGTGGATACCGGGTTCGATCGAGGTCCAGTCGGTCGATTCGATCAGGTCGAAGGCCTTCTGCATGCGCGGGCTGATGCCATGGTAGAGCGCGCGGTTTTTCAAAGAGTCCAGAATCATGGTTTTACGGTATTTGCAACGTCGGACGCCGGAAATCGGTTTCAGGCGGCCAAAGACAAAGATAGCGAGTTTTTTCGGGTTTGGCAATAGCCGGGGATACAGACTCGGCTCCAGGCGCTGTCAGGGACGTTTTTTCAGCCGCACCACCACAGGATGATGATCCGAGTATTCGACCGGCAGCGTTTCATACGACAAAGGCTCGAGCGTCTCGGAACAGAGCACGTAATCGATGCGCAACGTGTTGAAGAAGCCGCGATAGGTGTGCGAATACCCCGAGCCGCACTCACTGAAGGCATCCTGCAGGCCGTCGGCCATCACCCGGTAGACATACGAAATGGGGGTATCGTTGAAATCGCCGCAAACGACGATCGGTGTCGTGGTTTCCGCCTTGACTTGCGCGATGCTGTCGACCTGAGCAGCGCGCAGCACGCTGTTTTCTCGCAGGCGCGTGACGATACTGCGGATTTTCGTCTCACGCGCCGTATCCAAAAGGAAGCGGTGCGAGGTGATGAATTCGTTGTCCGAGGCGTTGATGGCGGTCGAATGAAGGTGGTTGTTGAATACCCGCACCGTATCCTCGTCCATGAGCAGGTCGACCCATACCGACGACGAGGGGGTCAGCACCACCCCTGAACGCAGGATGCGGTACTTGCTCAGCACGGTCAGCGAGGCCCCGAACGAATCGGGATCATCGGTGCGCCCGTAGTAGGCACTTTCGTACTTCTCGTCGAGCAGGGCGAAAGCCTCGGAGCGCTGGGCCAACCGATGGTTGAACTCCTGGAGGCAGATGATGTCGGGGTCCTGCTGGTCGATGAGCATCAGGACACTGTCGACACTGCTGTGGCCATTTTCGGCATAGAATCCGCGGACATTGTAGGACATGACCTTGAAGGAGTTGCGCCCGTAGTTGGGATCACCATAGCTGCGGCGTATCTCGGGGCGCCAGAAGAGCGACACCTCGAACAGGCCCACGACGACGAGCGCGAGCATCACTCCGGCCCGCAGCCACCGCCAGCGGATAATCCAATAGAGCATCAGCACGACCGCCGCGACATAGATGCCGGGAGCCGCAAGCCCCAACACGGGGAAGAACCAAACCTTTCCGGGATTGACATAGGGTACCAGGTAGGTCAGGACCAGTACCAGGGAGACAGCCGCAGAAAGGAGCGTGAGCAACAGGTCGACAAGACGCATCGGGAGGCTGCTGCGCCGTTTTTTCGCCGGACGGTCAAACTCGCTATAATAGGTGTCGGACATCGTTCAGAAATGGATTTTGCCGGTACGCCGCCACCAGTGCAGCAGCAGGAAACCCCAAAGCATGCCGCCGACATGTGCGAAGTGGGCGACATTGCCCACGCCGCGCCAGCCGAGGAAGAGTTCGAGCACGGCATAGCCGATAACGAACCATTTGGCCTTCAGAGGAATAGGCGGAAACAGCAACATAATGACCGCATTGGGATGCAGTACGCCGAAGGCGAGCAACAGCCCCATCACGGCGCCCGACGCGCCAACCAGGATCAACGGCAACTCCCCGAGGACCAGGGCCGTGAGGTACTGGATCAGGGCCGCACCGACGCCGCAGACCATGTAGAAGATCAGGAAACGCCGCGAGCCGAGCTCGTATTCGAGGGTACGGCCGAACATCCACAACGCGAACATGTTGAAAAAGATATGGTCGAACCCGCCATGGAGGAACATGTAGGTAATGAACTGGTAGGTATGGAAAAACGGCGTCCCGAGCGACAGGGCGCCGAACTCCATGATCCTCGGGCCCACGGGCAGCAATGCCGTAGCCATATAGACCAGGAAATTGATGATGATCAGGTTCTTGACAACCGGAGGGGTCTGGAAGTACGAATTCATACGATCGGAATTTTCACAAAAATAGGCATTTTCGCCGCACTATCCCAGTTTGGCGCGCAAATCTTCGGGAGAGAACTCCGCAAGGATGGCTTTTCCCGAAGGTGAGAAGCTGTAACGGCCCGTTGCGGCGAGTTGTTCGAGCAGGAAGGCGGCCTCCTCGCGTGACAACGCGGGGCAGGGTCCCCGGCTTGCCGAACGCGCCATGGCTTCGGCCACCTTTTCGCGCCGGAGGTCGTCCAGCGACACGGGCGTCGAGAAGGCCTGCAGTAGGTTGAAGAGCAACTGATCCATCTCCTCCGCCGGCACATCGGCGGGCGTACCCTTCACCTCGACGACTCCTGCGCCGCAAAGGTCGAGATCGAACCCCAGCGCAGCGAATTCCACGGCATGTTCCTCGAGTGCGGCATACTCGTCGGAGGAGAGTTCCAGCCGCTCAGGGAAGAGCAGTTGCTGGCTCACGACAGTACCGCAGTTCAGCATCCGGAGGCAATTTTCGTAACAGATGCGTTCGCGGGCCCGACGTACGTCGACCACGACCAGACGTCCCGACAGGAGCGCCACGACGTATCCTCCCGGCAGCGGCAACGGATCGGAGAACGCGACCGGGGCATCGAGTTCGAGGCGTTTCTGCTCGACATCGGCCTCCGAAGCGATAAAGTCGAGGCTGCTCTCCGCATCGGCCCCCGATGCGACGATTTCGAACTCCTCGCCCGAAGCGAAATCGTCATAATCGGCATCGTCCGTGCCGGCGAGGAATCCGGGGCTGTTTTCAGGGACTCCCGGGCGTACAACCGCCGGAGACGACGCACGCCGCCCCGAACCGTTGCCCCGCGCCACCGCGGTATCCTCCTCCGGGGCGGTATACGGCACATCGAAGCCCGTGAAGTCGACATTCGGATCAGGAGCCGAGGGATCGATATACGTTTCGCGGAACGGATTGTAATCACGGTTGGAGGTCGAGGCCGGCTCGCTGTAGACGGCACCGCGCTGCAGGACGGGAATCTCCATCGTATCGTTGCGGTCGAAATCCATCAGCGGCACGGCTCCCGTCTTGGCGAGGGTCTCGCGCACGGCGGCGTGGAGGATCTGCCACACGGCCTCCTCGTCGGCAAAACGCACCTCGGTCTTCTGCGGATGGACGTTGACGTCGATCCGCGCGGGGTCGAGCGTCAGGTAGAGGAAGTACGAAGGCTGGCTGTTCTCGGGAATCAGTTTCTCGTAAGCCTTCAGGATGGCGCTTTGGAGGTAGGAGCTCTTGAAAAAGCGTCCGTTGACGAAGAGGTACTGCTCCGTATTGCGTTTCTTGGCGGCCGCGGGACGCCCGATGTACCCGACGATCCGGGCAATCGAGGTATCGGCATCGACCTCCAGCAGGTTCTGCTTGATGTGGCGTCCCACGACGTCGACGATGCGTCCGGCGAGCGACGCGGAGGGCAACGAGCAGACCGGGGCATCGTTGGCATAGAGCTCGAAAGCCACCTGCGGATTACAGAGCGCAACGCGCTGGAACTCGCTCTTGATCTGCGCGGCCGAGGTAGTACTCTTGTCGAGGAAACGACGCCGGGCCGGAACGTTGTAAAAGAGGTTGCGCACGAAGAACTGCGACCCCACGGGGCACATCACGGGCTGCTGGGAAGCGAACTGCCCGCCGTTGATTTCGGTCTGCGTACCCATTTCGTCACCCTCCTGGCGCGTGCGCAGCTCGACCTGCGCCACCGCGGCGATCGAAGCCAGCGCCTCGCCGCGGAACCCGAACGTATGCAGGGCATAAATATCCTCCACGGCGCCGATCTTGCTCGTGGCGTGGCGGTCGAAGGCCATGCGCGCGTCGATGGGCGACATGCCGCACCCGTTGTCGACGATCTGGATAAGGTCCTTGCCGCCGTCGCGGAAGTTGACCTTGATGGAGGTGGCCCCGGCATCAAGCGCATTCTCCATCATCTCCTTGACCACCGACGAGGGACGGTTGACCACCTCTCCGGCCGCGATCTGATTAGCCACGACCTCGGGCAAAAGTCTGATCTTGTCAGCCATCTATTCGTATTGTTCAGGAATCTCGTCCCCTTCCTGGTAGTCGTTGGGCACCACCACGATCGGGGCATAGGGGTTGAACTCTTCGAACTGTGCCTCGACTTCCGCGGCGGGAGCCGCACCGCCTTGCCGGGCGCGGATGAACACCTCGGCCAGCCGCGGATAGAGCAGGTAGATGAACAGCAGGACGAGCACCGCCGCGGCAACCATCTTCAGCACACGGGTACGCCCGGCGTCTTCGGAGGAGCGCCGGTGAGCCGCACGCGCCTCGCGCTGCGTACGGATGTACTGCCCGGGCTGGTATTCGCGTTCGGCATCCTCGGCCCGTTCGCCGCGCAGCTCGGCCCGGCGCTGTTCGCGCGCCTCTTTCTCGGGGTTGTAATAGCGCGGCACATAATTGAAACGGTTCGCGTGTTTCTTGTAGGGAGTAAAGAAGCCCATGGGGAAATCTTTTTTGGTAAAGATACGAAATCTCGGGGAAATTATTGCATTCCGAAGCCATTTTACCGGGTACGCGACTGCCGCCCGCACAGGCGGACGGCAGCGATGCGAACGATCCCGCACCTTCCGGCAAGTGCCGCACGGGCTACCGGAAGAAACTCTTCATCCGTTCGAAGATGTTCTGGTTCCTGGTCGACTCGGCGCGCTGGAACGAGGGCTGTGCCGCCAGCTGCTCGACCAGCCGCTTCTCCTCCGCGGTGAGTTTCGACGGGATGGTGATGTCGACGACGATCAACTCGTCGCCACGCCCGTATCCGTTGACCTCGGGAAGGCCCTTGCCGCCCAGGCGCAGCACCTTGCCGGCATGCGTTCCGGGAGCGATCTTGATCTTGGCGCGTCCGTCGACCGTCGGCACCTCGACCGTACCGCCCAGCAGGGCTGTCGTAACGGTGATATTGAGGTTGTGGATCAGGTCGTTGCCGTCACGCACCAGTTCGGCATCGGGCTCCTCCTCGATAACCACCTGCAGGTCACCGTTCACGCCACCGTGGCGTGCGGCGTTACCCTTGCCGGTGACCGTCAGGACCATGCCCTCGCCCACGCCGGCCGGGATCTTGATCTCCACGACCTCCTGGCCGCGCAGCGTCCCTTCGCCCTTACACTTGTCGCACGACGCGGTGATCACCTTGCCCGTACCGCCGCACGTCGGGCAGACACCCTGGGTCTGCATGCGCCCGAAGAAGGTGTTTTCCACGCGCGTGACATACCCGGCGCCGTTGCAGGTCGAGCAGGTGGCGTAGGAGTTGGCATCCTTGGCGCCCGTTCCGCCGCACTGGTCGCAGGCGACGGTCTTGTTGATCTTGAGTTTCTTCGTGACGCCGTTGGCGATCTCCTGCAGGGTCAGGCGCACCCTGACACGGATGTCCGAACCGCGGTTGGCACGCCCGGCACCACTGCCCGACGAACGGAACCCGCCGCCGAAGTGCCCGCCGAAGATGTCGCCGAACTGCGAGAAGATGTCCTCCATCGAGAACCCGCCTCCGAAACCTCCGAAGCCTCCGGCGCCGCCACCGGCCGCGCCGCTCATGCCGGCATGTCCGAACTGGTCATAACGGGCGCGCTTGTCGGGGTTCGACAGCACGTCATAGGCCTCGGCGGCCTCCTTGAACTTCTCTTCAGCCTCCTTGTCCCCGGGATTCTTGTCCGGGTGGTACTTGATGGCCGCCTTACGGTAGGCCTTTTTTATCTCGTCGGCATTGGCGTTTTTCGCAACGCCCAACACCTCGTAGTAATCCCTTTTTTCTGCCATAGCCTTACTCTCCTACAACAACTTTTGCGAAGCGCAGCACCTTGTCACCCAGCATGTAACCCGTCTGGATGACGTCGATGACCCTGCCCTTCATCTCCTCGCCGGCGGCGAATTTCGCAACGGCCTCCGCCACGTCGGCGTCGAACTCCTTCTCCTTGAGCTCCATCTCCGTGACACCCTTCTGACGCAGCGCCTCGGTAAACTTCTGCGAGATGAGCTCCACACCCTGCCGCAGGGCCTCAATATCGTTACTTGCCTTCATGGCAGCCAACGCACGCTGCACGTCGTCCCGCACGGGAAGCATGGACAACAGCACGTCACGGCCGCCGGTCTGCACGAGGTCCATCTTCTCCTTGAGCGTCCGTTTGCGGTAGTTGTCGAACTCGGCCTGCAGGCGGAGGTACTTGTCCTTCCACTCGGCGACAGCCGCCTCGACGGCCTGTGCCGTATCGGTGGCCGGCTCGGCTGCGGTGTCTGACATTGTGTCAGCGGCAGCCTCCTGCCCGGCTGACAGATTGTCACCCGAAACCTCCCCGCACGAAGTTTCACCCTCGCCCGGAGCCCCTTCGGTCTTTTCTACAACCTCCTCATTATAAACGTTTTTCTTTTTCATATCCTGATGCTTTTTGTTTTCTTTACCCCCTATTCGAACAAATTGCATACCAACCCCACGGTGTCCCTATCCGATGATGAAAATGGCCGGATGCTTGTTGATTTCGGGCCGCGGCCGCTCACGCCACTGCGCGACTGTCCGGGTTTCGACCCACCCGCCGGGTGCCGTAAGGTCGACAGCCAGGGTCAGGCGTGTTGCCGCAGCCAGTATCTGCAACAACTCCTCGAAGAGTTTCGCATTGCGGTACGGGGCCTCGATGAAGAGTTGCGACTGTCCTTCGGCCGCAGCGCGCCGTTCGAATGCCCGAATGGCTTTGGCCCGCTCGGGCGGTTTGACCGGGAGGTAGCCGTTGAAGGCGAACGACTGTCCGTTGAGTCCCGAAGCCATCATGGCAAGGATGATCGACGACGGGCCCACGAGCGGCACCACACGGATGCCGCGGCGGTGGCACGCCTCGACAACCAGTGCCCCGGGGTCGGCAACACCCGGCACCCCGGCCTCGGAGATCACCCCGGCCGAGCGTCCCGCAAGCAGCGGAGCCACCAACTCCTCGACCTCGCGACCGGCCACGGTATGTTCGTTCAGTTCGCGGAACTCCAGCGTCTCGATCGGACGCGCGACGCCGGCCCGCGAAAGGAACCGCCGCGCCGAACGGGTGTTTTCGACAATGAAGTAATCCAGAGAGTCCATTACCGCACGGTTGGCGGCGGGCAGGACGTCCCACGGAGAGGTCTCGTCCGAAATCGGACACGGGATCAGATAAAGCGTTCCGTAAGCCATCGCCGCGTTACTCTTTGAGGTAGATGCGTTTCACACGTCCCGACACCGAGGTCATAATCTCGTAGGGGATCGTACCGAGCACTTCGGCCATCGCTTCGAGGTCGTTGCCCGGCACCGGGGAGAAGACCACGGCCTCGTCGCCCTCCGCGACGCCCTCTATGTCGGTGATATCGATCATGCAGCTGTCCATGCAGACACGTCCCACGATCGGTGCCGGCTGCCCGGCGACAAGCATCGCCCAACGGCCGCATCCGAGGTGGCGGTCCAGTCCGTCGGCATAGCCGATCGGCACGGTGGCCGTGACCGTCGGGCGCGTCAGCCGCCCGGCACGCCCGTACCCCACGGCGTCGCCCGCCGCGAGGTGTTTGATCTGCACGATGCGCGTGCGGAGCGTCGAGACGGGGCGCAGCGCCGCATTGTGCTGCCAGCCGAAGCCGTAGAGTCCCAGGCCGAGGCGGCACATGTCGAACTGCGCCTCGGGGAAGCGTTCGATGGCCGCCGAGTTGGCCGTATGGCGGATCACCGGGTAGGGCAGCGACGCGGCAACAGCCCCGCTCATACGGTCGTAACGGGCGATCTGCGCCCGTGTGTAGGCATCCTCCTCGGGCATGTCGGCACAATTCAGGTGCGAGAAGATCGTTGCCACCTTCACGGCCGGGCACGCCGCCAGGACCTCGCACAGGCGACCGATCTCCTCCTCCATGAATCCCAGGCGGTGCATCCCGGTATCGAGCTTCACGTGGATCGGGTAGCGCGTCTCGCCGGCGTGCTCCACGGCCGCGGCGAAGTCGGCCAGCGAGCGGAAACTGTAGATCTCCGGTTCGAGGCGGTTCGAAATCATCTGGTCGAAGCTGTCGGCATCGGCGTTCAGCACCACGATCGGCATCGTGATGCCCCGTTCGCGCAACAGCACCCCTTCGTCGGCAAAGGCCACGGCAAGGTAGTCGACGCCCTGGTGCTGGAGCATCTGCGCCACCTCGAAATCCCCGGCGCCGTACGACCCGGCCTTGACCATCGCCACGAGGCGAACGCCCGGACGGAGTTTCGAGCGGAAATAATTGAGGTTATGGATCATGGCATCGAGGTCGACCTCCAGTGCCGTCGTATGGCTCTTGCGCGCAAGGGCATGGGCCAGTTTTTCGAAACGGTAGTCACGGGCGCCCTTCAACAACACGGCGCGCCCGGCCACCGCCCGGCGCCCGATGCGCGCGATGCACTCGTCGGTCGAGGCATAAAAGGCCTTGTCGCACTCGAAGAGCGCGGCGTAACGCTTCAGTTTGGGCCCGATGCCCACGAACGTGTCGATCCGCGCCCGCGCAACCATCCCGGCCACACGGCTGTAAAGTTCGTCGTCCGAAAGGCCGCTCTGCGCGATGTCCGACAGGATGAGTGTCCGCGGCCGCGTGAGGGCCACGTTGTGCAGGTAGTCGAGGGCCAGGGCCAGCGAGTTGAAGTCGAGGTTGTAGGCGTCGTTGATGAGCACCGAGTCGTTGATCCCGTCCTTCACCTCGAGACGCATGGCCACCTGCGGGGCCCTCGAGAAGGCCGGCGCCGGATAGCCCATTGCCTTGCAGAAGGCCTCGATCAACTGCCCGTTGCGGCGCGACGCCGCGTTGCCGATCAACGCTTCCGGCACCTCGGGCGATGCTGCGGCATCGTAGAGCCGCCGGCCGCCGAAACGCTGGGCGATCATCCGGCCCAGAGGCTGGTAATAGCTGTGGTAGATGATCGTGCGGGCGCTGCGCGCCAGCACCATCTTCTCGTCGCACTTCTGCTCCAGATTGAGGAAGTGCTCCTGGTGGGCGTCGCCGATCGAGGTGAAAACCACCACGTCGGGACGGATGATCCGCTCCAGGCGCGCCATCTCGCCCGGCTGCGAGATACCCGCCTCGATCAGCGCCAGCTGCTCGTCGCCCTCGATCATCAGCACCGAGAGCGGCACGCCCAACTGCGAGTTGTAACTCTTGGGCGAGCGGTAGCACTTCACGCCGGCGGGCAGCTCCTCGGCGACCCACTCCTTGATGACGGTCTTGCCGTTCGAACCCGTGATGCCGACAACCGTACCGTGGAAACGGGCCCGGTGATAGGCCGCGAGGCTCTGCAGGGCCGTGATGGCGTGATCGACCACCACGCATCCGCAACCTGCTGGAAGGTCGCACGGGCGCTCGGTCAGAAAGGCCCTGACGCCGCGGGCAACCATCTGCCCCACGAAGTCGTGCGAATCGTGGTTGGCGCCCGCCATGGCCACAAACAACGGGCTGCGACCCAGCTCGCAGCTCAGCGAGCGGCTGTCGGTGACCACCGACTCGACGTCGAGGTCCTCGCCCGAAAACTTACCGCCCGCAATGGCGGCAATCTGTGAAAGTCTGTAACGCATATCTTAAAATCTTCGTCGCGGCGCGAACTTCCCGAAAGGATGCGGGGCGTGAACGTCTCCGGAAGCCACCTGGAACGACAATACCGCCTCGCAAGGTCGCGGAAACCGCCGTCACGACAGATCGAATGTCACGATCGTAATGCCCGCGCCGCCACGGTCGGCATGTTCGTCGACAGCCGAGGCCACCTCGGGCACCGTGCGCAGGTAGCGGCGAATCTCCTCCTTCAGCGCTCCGGTTCCCTTGCCGTGGAGGATCGACACCGACCCCACGCCGACCATCAGCGCATCGTCGATGAACGCCTGCACGGCATCCAAAGCCTCGGCGGCCCGCATGCCGCGCACGTCGATATGGTCCTTGAAACGGAGCTTGCGCGCCGAGATGTCGGCCGAAACCACCGTCCGGGCCGTTGTCGGACGCGTCGCCTCGCGGTACTCGCTGTTCGAAACGACCGTCAGCATGGACTTGTCGACCGTCGTGAGGATGTGCCCGAAGGCCACCTGCGCCCGCTTGCCCTTCACCGACTGCACCACGCCAACCATCGCCTGCCCCGCCATGCGCACCTTCGAACCCTCCACCACATCGCGGGGTTTTTCGGGTTCGGGAGCCGCATCCTTTCCCGGTGCCTCGCCCTGACGCGCCTTGCGCTCGGCACGCCGCTGCTGCCGCCGCTCGATGCGCTCGATCTCGCGTGCCACCTCCGCTTCGCGCTCCGACGTGTCGACCTGCTGCTCGACCTTCCCGCGGAAGTCGTCCAGCTCGCGCCGCGCCAGGCGCGTCAGCTCCTTCTCGGCCTGCGCCTCGCGGATCGTGCGGATCGTATTCTCGATCTGCCGGTTGGCGTCGGCAATCAGCTGCTGCGCCTCCTGCTTGGCCTTCTTCAGAATCTCCTGCCGCTCGGAGCGGATCTTTCCCAACTGCTCGGCATAGGTGCGCTCCAGCTCCTCGACCTTGCGGTCCGTGAGGCGAATGCGGTCACGTTTCTGCTCCCAATAGTGCTTGTCGCGAGCAATCTCGCGCAGCTGTTTCTCCAGGTTGACATGGTCCGACCCGACCTTCTCGCTCGCACGGCGGATAATCTCCTCCGGGAGGCCGATCTTGCGCGCGATCTCCACGGCGAACGAACTCCCCGGCTTGCCCATCTCCAACCGGAACAACGGACGTATCTGCTGCACGTCGAACGCCATGGCGCCGTTGGCGATCCCTTCGGTGTTCGACGCATAGTACTTGATGTTGGCGTAGTGCGTGGTGATGACGCCGTAGCAGCCCCGCTCGAGCAGCCGCTCGAGAATCGCCTCGGCAATGGCCCCGCCGATGATCGGCTCGGTCCCCGACCCGAACTCGTCGATCAGCACCAGCGTGCGCTCCGACGCCCCGGCAAGCATATGCTTCATATTCAGGAGGTGCGACGAGTAGGTCGACAGGTCATTGTCGATCGACTGTTCGTCGCCGATGTCGATGAAAAGGCTCTCGAAGACCGGAAGCTCCGAAATCTCCGACGTCGGGACCAGAAAACCGCATTGGAACATGTACTGCACGATGCCGGTGGTTTTCAGGCAGACCGACTTGCCGCCGGCGTTGGGACCCGAGATGACGAGGATGTGCTTGCGGCGGTCGAGCTGCAGGTCGAGCGGCACCACCTCGCGCCCGGCGGCACGCAGCGTCTGCTGCAAGAGCGGATGGCGGGCATTCTTCAGCACGAGGCGGTCGTCGGTCGAGAGGATCGGGCGCACAGCGCCGTTTTCCGAGGCCCAGCGCCCCTTGGCCCGCAGCATGTCGACCTCCGCAAGGTAGTCGCCCGAATCGGCGATCAGCGCGGCGTCGGGACGGATCGCGTCGGTGAACTCCGACAGAATCCGCACGATCTCCCGCCGCTCGGCATACTCCAGTTCGCGCAGTTCGTTGTTGATCTCCACCACCTCGACCGGCTCGACATAGAAGGTCTTGCCGGTAGCCGACTCGTCGTGGATGAATCCGTTGAGTTTGCGCTTGTTCGACGCCGAGACGGGGATCACTGCCCGGCCGTCGCGGATCGAAATCTGCGCGTCGGCCTCGACGATCCCGGCCCCCTTGGCGGACGCCAGCACGGCCTGCAGGCGTTTGGCCGCCAGGCCCTCGTGTTCGCGGATCGCACGGCGTATCTGCATCAGTTCCACGGAGGCGTTGTCCCGCACGTTACCGAACTCGTCGAGAATCGCCTCGATGCGCCGCACGATCTCGGGGAAAACCCCGACGCCCCGCGTGCGGGCGTAGAGCGCCGGATAGCGCAGCTGGCGCGAGAGGATGAACGCCACGATGCCCCCGACGGCCGAGAGGGCACGCCGCAGGACGGCCACCTCCGCGACGTCGAGAAACGAACCCTCGACGCGGAGTTTGGCGACGATGTAGTCGATATCGGGGTATTCGCCCCCGGGGAAATCGCGCTCCATGTCGAGCACCTGGCGCATCTCGTCGGCCAGGGCCAGACGGCGTTCGATCTCGCGCGGCGAGGTCGAGAAGCCCTCGGCGGCAATCCGCTCGCGGGCCGCCTGCATCGTACAGCGTGCGGCGACCTGTTCGCGCACACGGTCGAAGCCTATTTTTTGCTCGAAAGAGGCTGGATATATCATTGGATTTTCAAAAACTCTTGGTCGCACTTGCCGGGCCATCGGCCGCGCTCCTCGCAGCGAGGAGACCGCCCCCGGATTGCCCCTCCCGGATCACTGCTCCCGGATCACTGTCCCCGGATCGCCGCCCCCCGGATCACCGGACCCGAAGCGGCCCCACGGCCCCGGTCCTACCGGGCCCGCTTCAACGAATCGCGTTCGGCGCGCTCGGCAGCTTTGGCGGCCTTGCGCTCGGCCTTGGCCTGCATCTTCTCCGGGTCGCGCCCGAAGAGCGAGAAGTGGACGTAACGGCCCGGATAGCGTTCCAGGTCGGCCAACAGCGACGCCAGGTTGCCGCTGGCCACAGTCAGCGAATCGTACAGCGCCGGATCGCCGATCAACTTGCCGAGGGTGCCTTCGCCCGCCTGCGCCTCGGCGAGCAGCGCATTCACATGGGACACCGCCTCCGAAAGGCGCTCGGCGAAGTTCGCATCGGCCAACTCGCCCGAAAGACGGTTCAGGTTGCCCACGATGCTGTCGATCTGCGGAGCGCACTCCCCGAGCATCGTCGAGAAGCGCGTCAGCCCCTCGACAGCCTGCTGCATGTGGAGCTTCTCCGTCCGGACGATCTCGGCCATGTCGCCCGACAGGTCGTTCAGGTGCTGCATCGTTCCGTCGACATTGGCCGCATTCGCCTCGAGCAGGCGGTTGACATTGCCCAGCGTGCGCGAGAGGTCGTTCACCACGCGCGAAAACTCCTGCTTGAAGAAATCGAGTTCCGAGCCGGCGACATCCATCAGGTCGCGTTCGCGGATCGACCGCAGCGTATCGCCCTTTTCGAGATAGGTGTCGGCCCGGCCGTAAATGATCTCGATGGCCTTGCCGCCCATCAGGCCGTTGCTGAAGATCTTGGCCTCGGAGTCGGTCGGGATGCGGAACTGCCGGCGGATGGTGAACTGCAGGACCACGTTGTCGCTGCGTTGCGGGTCGAACGAGATGCCGGTCACCGTACCGATCTTCACGCCCCGCATCATGATGGGCGAAGCAGACTCCACGCCGTTGACCTGGTCGTAGGAGGCATAATAGACCGCATTGCGGCTGAAGATGTCGAAACCCTTCAGAAACCGGATACCGGCCCATGCGGCAATCAGCATGGCCACGGCGAAGATTCCGATTTTGACTTCTCTTTTCATATCGTAGTCACAATTTTGATTCTCGGGTTGTTACATATCTACGATCCGGCCATCGCGGCAGCACACCACGAATGCTCCGGAGAAATGGCGGCGCACCTCCCGGAGGTTGCGCTGCGCCGCCTCGCGGTCGGCGTATTCGCCCACGCAGTACTTGTAGGGGAAGCGCCCGCCGGAGGTATACTGCTTCACCTTCCCGCGGTAGGTGCCGAACTGGCTGGATTTCAGCGACACGGGTTTGGCCGAGGCCATCACCTGAATGGAATAGAAGGTCTTCGATTTCGAGGCCTTGGCCTCCTTAGCCGCCGCGGGTTTCGATGCCGGCTTCTCCGAGGCCTTTCCGTCCGTGGTCCCGGCCGGTTTCCCATCCGTCTTTCCGGATGTTTTCCCCGTCGGCTTCTTCGAAGAGGATGCCGCAGGAGCGGCCGCCTGTTTTCCGGAGGTGTTGCCCGAAGTCGCCGCAGGTTGCGCCGCAGTGTCCGCCGCGGCCGGTTTCCCGGCATTCGCCGGCGTATCGGACACCGGTTTCTCCTCGGCCGTCCGGGCCTTCATCACAAAGGCCGAATAGTCACGCACCGCCTGGTAGATCGACCGGGCGATTTCGGTCTGCCCCTTGTCGGACTTCATGTAGGCCAGCTCCTGCGCATTGGTCATAAACCCGATCTCGGTCAGGGCGCTCGGCATGTCCGTAGCATAGAGCACCCGCAACAACTGGGGTTTCACACCGCGCGAATTGCGCCCGGACTTGACATAACTGTTCTGGATGCAGCGGGCAATGGCCTCGCTGTACTCTCCGTAGGTGAACTGCAGATTCTGGATGTAGGCCCTCACGATGGCAGCCGTCCGTTCGTCCGACATGTCGATCAGGTCCTCGCGGTTGCTCTCGTACAGGGCATTCTCGTTGTAACGCTGCTCCTTCGTGGTCTCGCCCATGATGAGCGTCTCGGTCCCCTTGACCCCCGTGGCGCGGGGTGCCGCATTGGCATGGATCGAGATGAACAGGTCTCCTCCGGCCTTGTTGGCAATGTCGGCCCGGGCCTGCAGATCGGAGGCCAGGTCATCCCCGAGGGCCTTGTCGCTCTTGCGCGTGTAGACCACCTTCACCCCTGGCATGCCCTCCTCGATAAACTTTCCGAGCTTGAGCGCGACCTTCAGGGTCAGCTCCTTCTCATAGACCCCGCCATAATGGGCTCCGGGGTATTTCCCGCCGTGTCCGGCGTCGATCACCACGACCTGAACACCGTGCGCAATATTTTGTGCGCTTGCGCCGTTGGTCCAAATGATGACGACAGCCAACAGAGAGAGAAGCAAAAGTCGTGTGCGCATATTTAATGGTGCAAGTGTGATCTTTCTATAATTTTTTACCTATCTTTGTCGGGCCTGAAACGCCTTCGGGAACCTCCCTTCAAGGGGATTCGGCTTTGGGACGGGAATACTGTCCGGGGCGTTTTGCCGACTTGTCGGCAAAGGTACGTTTTTTTTTGGGATTTTGGATAAAATTGGATAGAATTCGGGCAAAATACATCGCGGCGGCGGCAGTGGTTGCACTGTTCGCCCAGACGGTTTTGGGCGTTGGTACCCCCCGGGCGAGGTTTGCCGCCCCGAGTTCCGACCCCAATCCGACGGCCGCCACGGTAACGACGGATTCCACAGGCGCTGCGGTGCCGGAATCCGCCGCGCCGCTGTCGCGCCGCGAGGCACGCCGGCAGGCCCGCGAAGAGGCCCGGCGCGCCAGGGCATTCAGCCAAATGTCCCAGGAGGAGCGCGATTCGCTCTTCTCCGCGCAGGTCGACTCGCTGATCGCCTTCAAGGACGACTCCCTGGCCGCTGCCCGGGCTGCAGACTCGACCCGTACCGACACCGTGCGCAAACCCCGGCCCGCCAAGGCGATGCTCGACGACCCCATTACGGGCCACAGCACCGACTCGCTGGTCTATGACGTGCGGCGGAAACTGGTCTACGTCTACAACGAAGGCGATGTCACCTACCAGAACAACAACCTCAAGGCCGACTACATGCGCATCGACATGGATTCGAAGTTGATCTATGCCTACGGAAAGGCCGACTCGCTGGAAGGGAAACCCATCACCACAAAGCCCGAGTTTTCCGACGGATCGGCCACTTACCAGATGGACACGATCACCTACAACCTCGATACCGGCAAGGCCAAGATCAAGGGCGTGGCCACGCAGCAGGGCGACGGATGGCTCGTGGGCGGCAGCGTGAAGCGCATGCCCGACAACACGTTCAACATCCAGGGCGGCATGTACACCACCTGCGAGCAGACCGACCACCCGCACTTCTACCTGGCGATGACCAAGGCGAAGGTCATTCCCGGGAAGAAGGTCGTCACCGGCCCGGCCTACCTGGTCATGGAGGATGTCCCCATCTACTTCCTCGGGATTCCCGAGGGGTTCTTCCCCATCAACATGGGGCCCAAGTCGGGTCTGCTGATGCCCACCTACGGCGAGGAGGCCTCGAAGGGATTCTACCTGCGTGACCTGGGCTACTACTTCACGCTGGGCGAGCACGCCGACCTGGCGGTGCGCGGCGGTATCTACACCCTCGGGTCGTGGGAGGCCTCGGCCGCCTCACGCTACATCAAGCGCTACAAGTACAGCGGCAGCTTCAATCTCCAGTATTCGAACATCAAGAGCGGCGAAAAGGGCGAACCCGACTACATCAAGCAGAGCAACTTCCGCATCCAGTGGTCCCACTCGCAAGACCCCAAGGCCAACCCGGGCTCAACCTTCTCGGCCTCGGTGAACTTCGCCACCAGCGGCTACAACAAATACTCGGCCACGAACCTCAACGACATCCTCTCGACGCAGACCAACTCGTCGATCTCCTACTCGAAGAACTGGGCCGGAACTCCCTTCTCGTTCTCGGCCAACATGGCCGTGTCGCAGAACTCGCAGAACAAGTCGATCTCCGTAACCCTGCCCACCATGGTCTTCAACGTCTCGCGCATCTACCCCTTCAAGAGCAAGAACCGGGTCGGCAAGGAGCGGTGGTACGAGAAAATCTCGATGCAGTATACGGGCAAGATGACCAACATGGTGACCACCACCGAATCGGAAATCTTCTCGAAAAAAACGCTCGACAACATGAAAAACGGCATCGAGCACTCGATCCCCGTCTCGGCGTCGTTCAACCTGCTCAACTACATCAACATCTCGCCGTCGATCAACTATACCGAGAAATGGTACTTCAAGAAGCAGGAGTACCAGTGGAACCCGCTCACGAACCAGACCGACACGCTGCCCTCGCAGTACGGGTTCTACCGCCTATACAACTACAACTTCAGCGTCTCGGCCTCGACGACCCTCTACGGCATGTACGACTTCACGAAGAAGCGCCGCGACCGCAAGATCCAGGCCATCCGCCACACGTTGACCCCCTCGATCGGATTCTCCTACGCCCCGGACTTCAGCGACCCCCGCTACGGTTACTACCTCACGCGCCAGACCGACTCGACGGGCAACGTGACGACCTACTCGCCCTACGCCATCAACGCCTACGGCGTCCCCTCGTCGGGACGTTCGATGTCGATGAACTTCTCCCTGTCGCAGAACCTCGAAATGAAGGTCATGAAACGCGACACGGTCGAGAAGATCAAGCTCATCGACGAGTTGCGCATCAGCGGATCGTACAACTTCCTGGCCGACTCGATGCGACTGTCGACCATCCCGGTATCGTTCCGCACGACGATCTTCAAGAATTTCGGCATCAACCTCTCGCTGACGCTCGACCCGTACCGTGTCACCCCCGAAGGCAAACGCTACGACAAGCTCTTCTTCCCCGGGCGTGTCATGTCGACGGGCTGGTCGTTCGGCTATACCTTCAAGTCGCGTGAAGACCGAAGCCAGACGGCCATCAACGACATCACGTCGATCCCTCCGGAGTACCAGAACCCCTTCTATGACCCCTACGGGCAGTTGGACCCCGTGCTGCGAAGGCAATACATGGCCCAAACCTACTACGACTTCTCGCTGCCGTGGAACTTCGGATTCAACTACGCGGTGAACTACTCGATCTCCTACACCAACAACGGGACCACGGGATACAAGAAAAACGTCACGCAAACCGTAGGATTCAACGGCTCGCTCAACGTCACGCCCAAAACGGGTATCACATTCCAGGGCGGTTACGACATCAAGACCAACAAACTGACCACCTCGTCGATCTCCATCACGCGCGACCTGCACTGCTGGCAGATGTCCTTCTCATGGATTCCCTTCGGATTCCACCGTTCGTGGAGCTTCAACATCGGCGTCAAGGCCGCCTCGCTCGCCGACCTGAAGTACGACAAGTCGCAGTCGATGTACGACAACCTCTATTAGATATTAGAACCCAGCAACAGAACCGGTTGGAAGTTGGGTGACAAGCCCTATAAACAAGAAGACGTCCCGAGTGAGGGGACGCCTTCTGCCTAATGTATGTTGCGGCATCGGTCCGGGCTGCCAGGGAACCTCGGACCGCACAAAGAATACCACACAGAGAATCTCGAACCGGGCCTCACAAGGGACACGCATGCTGTCGGGAACGGACTCAGCGACCGCCTGCCACCGTCTCTGGACGATGCTTGTAATGGAAGGCTATGGCGAATGTTACGGCCACGACAAGCGCATAGGCGGCAAACACGAACCATGTAGCGGTCCAACCGCCTGAGACACCGTCGCGGGCCACCAGGTATCCGCCCTCCCAGTCGCAGAAGTGCGACACGATCTTACCGGCGATCCAGGTACCCACCGATGCTCCGATTCCGTTGGTCATCAGCATGAAAAGGCCCTGGGCACTGGCCTGCATGGGTTTCGCGGCCTCCTGCTCGACAAAGAGCGCCCCGGAGACGTTGAAGAAGTCGAATGCCACGCCATAGACGATGCACGAAAGGAAGAGCAGGATGATTCCGGAGATGCTCTCCGTCGTCCCGAGCCCGAAGAATCCGAAACGCAGTACCCAGGCAAACATCGCCATGAGCATCACGATCTTTATCCCGAAGCGTTTGAGGCAGAAGGGGATCAGCAGGATACACAGGGCCTCGGAGACCTGTGATACGGAGACCAGCAGCGTGGGATTCTCGGCAAACCAGCTCTTCGAGGTGGCGGCGAAACTGTTGATGTAGGGGGTCGCATAACCGTTGGTGATCTGGAGCGACACGCCCAACAGCATGGAGAAGACGAAGAAGAGGGCCATCTTGCGCTGTTTGAAGAGCACGAAGGCATCGAGGCCCAG
This sequence comes from Candidatus Alistipes intestinipullorum, assembly GCA_019113885.1. Classification (GTDB taxonomy): domain Bacteria; phylum Bacteroidota; class Bacteroidia; order Bacteroidales; family Rikenellaceae; genus Alistipes; species Alistipes intestinipullorum. Next base: position 31,975 of record DXGO01000086.1, read on the forward strand.
GCGCTGAGCCAGGGATTTGTGCTCGCCGGCGGCCGCACGGTCGATCGGGCAGGCCGGGAGGGTGAAGGCGTAGAGCCCGAGCAAAATGCCGAGCGCACCGCAGACGATCAGCTGCATATAGGTGAACTGTGCGGCCATGGGGGCGAGTTGTACGATCTGTTCGGCACCCGAGTCGCCCACCTGCACGCCGCGGCCACCGAACCCCACGAAATTGACGAACCACATGGCGGCAATGAACCCGACGGTTCCGAAGACCCGGATCGGCGGGAAATCCTTCACGGTATCGTACCCGCGGTTCTTGAGGATCGAGAAGGCCACGGTGTTCGACAGGGCGATGGTCGGCATGTAAAAGGCCACGCTCAGGCAATAGGCCGTAAAGAGGGGGCCGATGGAGGTTGCCTCCCCGGCGACGGTCTGCAGCGTCGCCTCGTACCCGAACCAGGCGGCCAGCAGCATGAAGAGCGCTGCGGTCAGGTGGGAGATTCCCAACAGGCGCTGGGGTTCGACGAATTTGTCGGCAATGGCGCCGATGATGGCCGGCATGAAGATCGACACGACGCCCTGCGCGACGTAGAACCACGAAATATACTCGCCCAGGCCCACGCGGCCCAGGAAATTTCCTATACATACGAGGTACGACCCCCAGACGGCGAACTGGAGAAAGTTCATGACGACAAGCCGCGGCTTAATACCCATAATTCATTGAGGTTTAAGTAGTACGATACGATTGACACCGTTTTTGGAGTGGTGTGAAAACAAAAATAAGAATTTTTTTTCTGAAATTTCTTTGCAATTGCAAAAATAAACTCTACTTTTGCATCACCAAAACGTCATTGAGCTATGGTGTAATGGTAACACAACAGATTCTGGTCCTGTTATTCTTGGTTCGAATCCAGGTAGCTCAACAAAACCGCTCCGCATTCCGCGGGGCGGTTTTTGTTTGGTATATGTCGAAGGAGGAAAGCTGGGAGGGGCGGTGTGCCCCAGCGGTGTGCCCCAGCGGAGACCGTGCCCGTCTTCGGGGCATCTTTTGTTTTGGGAAAACCAGCCAAAAGCCATGCAGATCATTGGGGTGGCTTTTGGAGTTCGGGAGCATCCTCCCGGAAGCCTCCAACCCATAAAAAACAGGGACGAAACGGCCCGTTGCAGCGGGCCGTTTCGTCCTTTCGCATCCGTAGGGCCGGCCGGAACTCCCGGCCGCCCTTCTTGCTACTCCTGCTTGTCGAGCTGCATGCGCTCGATCAGTGCACGCGTTTCGGGCTTGTGGCCGCGGAAACGCACGTAGAGCTCCATGGGAGGCTCCGTACCGCCCTTTGAGAGGATGTTCTCGCGGAACGACGACGCCACCTCCGAGTTGAAGATGCCCTTCTCCTTGAAGAGCGAGAAGGCGTCGGCATCGAGCACCTCGGCCCACTTGTAACCATAATACCCGGCAGCGTAACCGCCCGAGAAGATGTGTCCGAACGACGGGGCCATCGCCGTACCGGCCACCACGGGCATCACCTGCGTCGGGGCCATCGAGGCGACCTCGAACTGCTCGACATCCCCTTCGAAAGGCTCGGTAAGTGTATGCCAGGCCGTGTCGGTCATGCCGAACGACAGCTGCCGCACGTTCAGGTAGGCAGCCAGGTAATTCTGCGCCGCGACGATGCGCTCGACAATCTCGGAGGGAATCTTCTCCCCGGTCTGGTAATGCTCGGCCCACAGGTCGAGGAACTCCTTCTCGGTGGCCCAGTTCTCCATGATCTGCGACGGCAGCTCCACGAAGTCGCGGTAGACGTTCGTGCCGGTCAGTGATTCGTACTTACCCTCGCCCAGCATGCCGTGCAGGGCATGTCCGAATTCGTGGAGGAAGGTCTCCATCTCGTCGAAGGTCAGCAGCGAGGGGGTCGTTTCAGTCGGCTTGGTGAAGTTCATCACCAGCGACACCAGCGGGCGGGTCTCCACGCCGTCGACGGTTTTCGTACCGCGGAACTCAGTCATCCACGCTCCGGAACGTTTCGAGGCCCGGGGAAAGAAATCGAGGTAGAGCACCGCCATGAAACGGCCGTCGGCATCGGTCACGTCGTAGGCCGTCACGTCGGGATGGTAGACGGATATTTTGTCATTGGGCGTGAAGTTCAGCCCGTAGAGGCGGTTGGCCAGCAGGAAGACACCCTTCTTCACGCGCTCCAGTTCGAAGTAGGGCTTCACGAGCTCGTCATTCAGGGCATATTTTTCATGTTTGTATTTCTCGCTGTAATAGGCCCAGTCCCACGGCATGAGCGTACCGCGAAGCCCCTGCCCGGCGGCATAGTCGGCAATGCGGCGGTAGTCGGCGTCGGCATAGGTCTTCGTGGCGTCGAGCAGCTCCGCGAGGAAGTCCTGCACCGCCTCCGTGCTCCCGGCCATGCGCTCCTCCAGCACATAGTCGGCATAACACTTGTATCCCAGCAGGTTGGCGATTTTCAGCCGGGTATTGACGATGCGCTTGACGATCTCCGTGTTATCGAACTCCCCGCCCAGGGCACACGAACTGCTCGCCCGCCAGAGCTTCTCCTTGAGCGCCCGGTCGGTCGAATAGGTCATGAAGGGGAGGTAGCTCGGGCGTTGCAGCGTCACCGTCCACCCCTTCTCGCCGCGCGACTTGGCCTCGGCGGCCATCGCCTCGCGCACGAAGTCGGGCAGTTCGGCTACCTTCGCCGGGTCAGTAATGCGGAGCGTAAAGGCATTGGTCGCCGCCAGGGCGTTTTGCCCGAACTGCAGCGTCAGCGACGAAAGTTCGGTGGTATACTGCCGGTAGAGCTCCTTGTCGGCATCCGACAGGGCGGCTCCCTGGCGGGCGAATCGCTTGTAGGTCTTTTCGAGCAGCATCCGATCCTCCTGGTCGAGGCGTCCGGGGTGTTCGTAGACCGCCTTTACACGGGCGAAGAGCTCAGGATTGAGCGAGATATCGTTCGACAAGGCGGTCAACTTCGGCTGCACACGTTGGGCGATCTCCTGCATTTCGTCCGAGGCATCGGCCTCCAGAAGGTTGAAAAAGAGTCCCGATATGCGATCGAGCAACGCCCCCTGACGTTCCAAAGCGACAACCGTATTGACGAAAGTCGGCTTGCGGGGATTCTTCACAATGGCCTCGACCTCGGCCCGCGAGCAGGCGATAGCGGCGTCGAATGCCGGTTCGTAGTGCTCCAGGCGGATCGCATCGAACGGCGGCGTGGCGTGGGGCGTCTCCCACGCGGCGAGGAGCGGATTCGAAAGGTCCAGTTCGGGCAACTGCGCCCGGGGGATCGAGTTGTCGGCACAGCCGGCGGCCAGAACGGAACAAGCCATAAGAATAAACGCTTTTTTCATGGTATGGGAATCAAGAAAGTTTCTTCGGATTCGGATCAGCAGATCGGCGGACGGGTAACTGATGATTCTTCGGCCGGATCCTCGGCCGGTTTGGGAAGCGGCTTGACAGCCTTTACGCGGAAACCTTCGGAGGGCTCCTGACGAGGCGCAGCCAGCGAGTCCGCCGGTGCAGGCTCGTCCAACAGACCGCGGCCGCGCAGCATGGCCCGCTTGTCGGGCTCCTTACCGCGGAAGGCGCGGTACATCGTCATGCCGTCCTCCGAACCGCCGCGGGCGAGGATCTTGCGGCGGAAATCGTCGGCAACCTGGCGGTTGAACAGGTCGCCGCTTTCGCGGAAGGCTTCGAAGGCATCCTTGTCGAGCACCTCGGCCCACGTATAGAAATAGTATCCGGCCGAGTAGCCGCCGTCGAAGATGTGCGAGAAGTAGGGATAGCGGTAACGCGGCTCAATCTGCGGGATGAGGCCCCGTTTTTCGGCCAGCACCTCATGCTCGAAGGCCATCGGGTCAAGCGGTGCGTATTCGCTGATCGAGTGGATGTCCATGTCGGAGAGCGCGGCGGCAATCAGCTCGGTGGTCATGAAGCCCTGGTTGAAGAGCTCGCTGCGGCGCATCTTGTCGATCAGGTGCTGCGGGATGACATCACCCGAACGGTAGTGCACGGCATATTGCCGGAGCACCTCGGGCGTAAAGGCCCAGTTCTCCATGATCTGCGACGGCAGCTCCACGAAATCGCCCTCGACCTCCGTCAGGCCGCGGTACTTCACGTCGTGGAAGAGGAAGTGCAGGGCGTGTCCGAACTCATGGAAGAGCGTTTCGGCCTCGTCGAGGGTCAACAATGCCGGGGTATCACCCGCCGGGCGCGTGAAGTTGCAGACGATCGAGACGACCGGAGCCACGCGTTTGCCGTCCTTGTAGGTCTGCTCCACGTAGTTGCCGCACCAGGCGCCCTGTCCCTTTCCGTCGCGGGGGAAGAAGTCGAAATAGAGCACCCCGAGATGCGACTGGTCGGCATCGAGCACCTCGTAGGCCGAGGCCTCGGGGTGATAAAGCGGCACCTGGATCGGCTGGAACGTGATGCCGTAGAGGCGGTTGGCGAGGTAGAAAATTCCGCCCTGCACGTTTCCGAGCGAGAAATAGGGCCGCAGCATGTCCTCATCGAGGGAGTATTTCTGCTTGCGGATCTTCTCGGCGTAGTACCACCAGTCCCACGAGGCGAACTCCCCGTCGGGCTGGTCCTTGGCAAAGAGCTCCTGCATCTCGGCAAGCTCCTTGCGGGCGCTTTCGAGCGCCGGCGTCCAGATCTCCTCGAGCAGCGAATAGACCGCATCGGTCGTGCCGGCCATCTCGTCGGCCACGACATAGGCCGCATAGGAGGGATAGCCCAGCAGGTGCGCCTTCTCGGTACGCAGGCGGATGAAGTCGTTGATGAGCTGCTTGTTGTCGTGTTCGTCGTCGTGGTTGCAGCGGTTCAGGTAGGCCTTGTAGAGCTCCTCGCGCAGCTCGCGCCGCGACGAATAGGTCAGGAAGGGAATCAGGCTGGGTTTATGCAGCGTAAAGGCATACTTGCCCTTCTTGCCCATCCCGGCGGCAGTCTCGGCGGCCAGGTCGCGCACGTTCGAGGGGAGCCCGTCGAGCTGGTCGGCGTCGAGCAGCAGCACATAGTCGTTGTTCTCGAAGAGAAGGTTCTGCCCGAACCGTACCGCCGCGAGCGACAACTCCTCGTTGATCTCCTTCAGGCGGGCCTTCTGCCCGGCATCGAGCAGCGCGCCGGAGCGCACGAACGACTGATAGGTCTTTTCGAGCAGCCGCTGCTGCTCGGCATCCAGACCGAGGGTCGCACGCTGATCGTAGACGGCGCGCACTTTGGCAAAGAGCGCTTCGTTGAGCCGTATCTTATCCTCATGGGCCGACAGCAGGGGCATCACCTGCTCCTGCAGTTCCTGCATCTCGGGGGTATTCTCGGCCGCGCAGAGCATGCCGTAGATCAGGGCCACCTGGTCGAGCATCTCGCCCGAGTTGTCGTAGGCGAGGATGACGTTCTCGAAGGTCGGGGCGTCGTTGTTCGTGACGATGGCATCGATCTCGGCGTCGTGCAGCGACATGCCGCGCTCGAGGGCGGGCAGGAAGTGTTCGGCACGGATACGGTCGAAGGGAGGCACGCCGAAGGGCGTCTCCCAGGGCTCGAAGAAGGGGTTTTCATCCGTCGTTTTCTGCGACTGGCAGGATGCGAAGCTCATGGCCAGAAAAAGTGTTAACAATAATCCGGGAATACGTTTCATCTATCGTGTTATTTTATGTACCTTTGCGGCGCCGACGGAACCGGATACAAAGGTACACAAAATTCCGCAAAAACAACAGAGCGACCGACAGCCATGCAACTCTTTTACGCACCGGACATCCGCCCCCCGTATCACACGCTGAGCGAGGAGGAGTCGAAACACTGCATCCGCGTGCTGCGCCTGGGGCGCGGCAGCCGGGTGCACCTCACCGACGGACGGGGGACGCTCCACGTCTGCGAGATCGACCAGGCCGACCCGCGCAGTTGCCGGGTGCGGGTGGTCGAGACGCTCCGGGAGTTCGAGAAGATGCCCTACCGGCTGACGATGGCCGTAGCGCCGACGAAGAACCCCGACCGCTTCGAATGGTTCCTCGAGAAGGCCACCGAGGTGGGAGTCACGGAGATCATCCCGCTCGACGCGGCGCACAGCGAGCGGAGGATCTTCAAGGCCGAGCGGGGCGAAAAGATCATCACGGCGGCGATGAAGCAGTCGCTCAAGGCGTACCGTCCCCGCCTGCAGCCCCTCACGCCGCTGCGCGAGGCGATCCTGCGGCCGTTCGAGGGGCGGCGGCTGATCGCCCACTGCGCCCCGGCGCTCAACCCTGCGGGCAAGTCCTTCCTGCCCCGCACGCTCCGCCCGGGCGAGGCGGTCGAGATCTTCATCGGGCCCGAAGGGGACTTTTCGCCCGAGGAGGTCGCCCTGGCCCTCGAAAACGGCTTCGAGGAGATCACCCTCGGGCCGCAACGCCTGCGTACCGAAACCGCCGCACTCGTGGCGGTGGTCATGGTCGCGGCCGCCAACGGATAACCCTGCACACGGGAGCCTCTCCGGGCACACCCGCCCCCAGTACCGATACCGATAAAAACGACACACTCCACACCCTATGCTTTTTCTCTACACGCTTCTGTTCCTCCTTCTCATCGCCGTTGCCATCTTTGCCGCACCGCTGCGCTGCAAGGCGTGGACTGCCCTGGGAGTGATCGCCGCCGGCGCCCTGTGGGGCATCGTCCGCGCCGCCCTCGTACTCGGCGGAGGTTCGCAACCGCTGCTGTGGTCCCTCCCCGAAACACTCTTCGGAGGTGATACGGGATCGATGGACCTCCTCTCGGCACTGTTTGTCATCATCATCTCGGTGGGAGGCGTGGCCGCCACGCTCTACTCGCGCGGCTACCTGGAACACACACTGCCGCAGAAATCCACGTCGCACGTCTCGCTGCACTACGCCTCGCTCGTCGTGATGTTCTACGCCATGCTGGGCGTCGTCTGCTCCGACGGAGGCTTCTCGTTCCTCTTCTTCTGGGAACTGATGACCGTGGCGTCGTTCCTGCTGATCCTCTACGACGCCCAACGGCGCGAAGTGGCCCGCGCGGCCCTCGCCTACCTCATCATGATGCACGTCGGCTTCATCCTGCTCGTCGTGGGCTTCGTGCGGCTCGACGCCGCGTGCGGGACGGGATCGTTCGCCGCCCTGGCCGACTATTTCAGGGAGCACCCGGCCATGCCGCTCTACACGGTCTTCCTCCTGGGATTCGGCATGAAGGCCGGCATGTTCCCGATGCACGTCTGGCTGCCCGAAGCACACCCCGCGGCCCCGTCGCACGTCTCGGCCCTGATGTCGGGCGTCATGATCAAGACGGGCATCTACGGCATCCTGCGCATCACGGCAGCGCTGGGCGACCTGCCGGCCCTCCACACGGCCGGCGTCGTGCTGCTCGTAGCGGGCATCGTCACGGGCGTTTGGGGCGTGATCCTCGCCGCGACACAGAACGACGTAAAACGCCTGCTGGCCTACTCCTCGATCGAGAACATCGGCGTAATCCTCATCGGCGTGGGCATCGCCGCCCTGGGCAAGGCCTCGGGCAACCCGATGGTGGCGCTCTGCGGAATCTGCGGGGCCCTGATGCACACGCTCAACCACTCCCTCTTCAAGACGCTGCTCTTCTTCGGCGCCGGCAACATACTCTCGCAGACACACACCACGTCGCTCGACAACCTCGGCGGGCTGGCGCGCCACATGCCGCTCACGGCAATCCTCTTCCTGGCCGGCACGGTGGCCATCTGCGCCCTGCCGCCCCTGAACGGCTTCGTCTCCGAACTGCTCATCTACCTCGGGCTCCTCGACGGCATCGCCTCGGGAAGCAACATCCTCGCCTCGGCCGCCGGGCTGGCCGCACTGGCACTGATCGGCGGGGCCGTGGTGCTGGCCTTCACCAAACTCTACGGCACGGTCTTCCTCGGCGCGCCGCGCACGCACGAGGTGGCCGAAGCCTCCGAGGTCGACAACACACGCATCACGGCCATGGCCCTGCCGCTCGCCGGCATCCTCTTTATCGGGCTCTTCCCGGGGATGGCGGTCGGCGTGGCGGCACGCGCCGCCGATTTCTTCGTCCGCACGCCGGCCGACGCTTCGGAATGGCTCATGGGCCCGACCCTTACGGCCGCCGGACGCACCGTCTGGCTGCTGATCGCCGTCGTCGGCGTCCTGCTGTGGCTTCGCCGCCGCCTGCTCCGCACGCGCCGCATAACGACCGGGCCGACGTGGGGCTGCGGCTTTACGACAACCAACGTGCGGATGCAGTACACGGGCGAATCGTTCTCCGAGGGGCTGCAGTCCGTCGCCCGGCCGCTCACGCAGAACAGCGGCAAGGGCGCCCCGGTAGGCAAGGGCGAAATCTTCCCCGACGCACACTCGTTCGACATCGGGCACCGCGACCGCATCGGGCGGCTCTTCGCAGCCTGGTGGGTCGAACTGCTGCGCCTGATCAACCAGCGAGTGATGCAGCTGCGCACGGGCAAGATCAACCACTACATACTCTTCGCACTGGCGTTCCTGGCGCTGGTATTCCTCCTGTCGATCCTTAACGTAATCTGACGATGGCACTGCTCAATACGTTCCTTCTGTTGCTGGCGGCGCTCTGCATCCCGGGGCTCATCAATCGCACGCGGGCGCTGCTCGCCGGGCGCAAGGGCATCCGCTTCGCCCAGCACCTCTACGACGTGCGGCTGCTGCTGCACAAGGAGGCCGTCTACTCCACGACCACCACGGCACTGTTCCGCGCCGTGCCGTCGGTCTATCTCGGGGCGGCGATCGTCGCCGCGCTGCTCATTCCGACCGGCGAGCTCACGCCGCTGCTCTCCTTCGACGGCGACCTGGTGGCCTTCGCCTACCTGCTGGCCCTCGGGCGCACGGCGCTGATCCTCGCGGCCATGGATACCGGCAGCTCGTTCGAAGGAATGGGCGCCAGCCGCGAGGCGCTCTACGGCATGCTCGTCGAACCGGCCCTGCTGCTCACCTTCGGGACGCTGGCCCTGCTGGCGGGCTACACCTCGTTCGCCGACATCTTCAACGACGGGCTGCCCGACGACGTGCAGTTCATCATCGTGCTGCTCTTCGCGGCCTACGTGCTGCTGAAGATCGTCTTCACGGAAAGCGGCCGCATCCCGGTCGACGACCCCCGCACGCACCTCGAGCTGACGATGATCCACGAGGTGATGTGCCTCGACTACTGCGGCGTCGACCTGGCCTACATCAAGATGGCCGGGTGGCTGAAAACCGCCTCGTTCGCCATGCTGGCAGCCAACGCCGCGGCCGCGACCTTCGGGTTGCGCTGGTGGGTCGCCGCACCGCTCTCGGTCGTGCTCACGGGCGTGGCGGTGGGCGTCGTCGAGTCGACGCAGGCCCGCAACAAGCTCGCACGCAACACGACCTTCATTCTCACCATCGTGGCGCTGGCCGCCCTGCTCTTCTTCACGGCCTACCTGCTGCAACTTAACATCGCGATCCAATGATTCTGCCGCTGATCATCCTCTACGTCGTGACGCTCGTCTACCTCTCGATCACCGAGCGTTTCCGCAACTTCGCCTCCCTGATCGGGCTGCAGGGGTGGCTGCTCTTCGCCATCGCGCTGGTGCGCCTGCACGCCATCAACCCCGCGGAGCTGACGTTCATCTGCCTCGAGACGCTGCTTTTCAAGGGCATCCTGGTCCCGGCGCTGCTTTTCGCCGTCATCCGCCGCACGAAGGCCAACCGCGTCTACCGCTCGGGATCGCCCCAGTCGGGATCGCTCGTGCTGTCGCTTGCAGCGCTGGCCGTAAGCGCCTCGCTGACCTACTACATCGCCGACTCGACGGTCGACCTCATCTTCTTCGGCGTGGCGCTCTATGCCCTGCTGAGCGGGTTGATCCTCATCGTCCTGCGACAGCGGATCTTCTCGCACATGATCGGCTTCCTGGTCATCGAAAACGGCGTCTTCCTCTTCTCGACGGCCATCGGTGTCGAAATGCCGCTGGTCATCAATTTCGCCATCCTGCTCGACATTCTCATTTCGGTGCTGATGCTCGGCATCTTCTTCATGAAGATCGACGACAAGCTCCACGCCGACGATGCCGATTCGCTCACCCATGTAAAGGACTGACCTTATGATCTGGTACCTTATTGCAAGCATCCTGGCCTCCACGGCGGCCCTCTTCGTCCGCCGCGAACGGCAACTCGTCCTCACGGGCATACTCTTCTACGGCGTGCAGGCCGCCTTCGGCGCGGCGATCCTGGCCGGCGGGCTCTACGGAAAGACCTCAGCCGGGTGGTTCGCCTTCGATGCCGCAGGGACGCTGTTCTACGTACTGCTCTGCGTGGTCTCGGCCTTCGCCTACTTCCACTCCGAAGCCTACCTGCGGGGCAACGACCTGCGGCACATCCGCATCTATTCGGCGCTGCTGATGCTGCTGACGACGGCCATTGCCGGAGCCTATTTCGCCTCGAACCTCGCCGTGACGTGGATCTTCCTCGAGGCCACGACGCTCTGCTCGGCAGGCATCATCTACCACCGCCGCACGGCACATTCGCTCGAGGCGGCATGGAAATACGTCTTCGTCTGCTCGACGGGCATCGCCATGGCCTACCTCGGCATCCTGCTGCTGGCCGCCGCGACAAAATGCGAGTCGCTCCAGTACGACGCCGTAGCCGCGGGTGTCGCCGGCGGGAACGCCCTCTACCTGAAGGTTGCCTTCCTGCTGATCCTCTGCGGATACAGCTGCAAGATCGAGCTCTTCCCGCTCCACACCGTGGGCATCGACGCCAACTTCGCGGCGCCGTCGCCCGCCTCGGCTCTCATCTCCACCGGACTGGTCAACGCCGGGTTCCTGGCCCTGCTGCGCGTCTACCGGCTCATGGCCGGGAGCGAGGTCTTCGGATGGGTACGTTCGGTGCTGTTGATCGTCGGAGTGCTGTCGCTCGTCATCGGAGCCCTCTTCCTGCGCCGCACAAACAACTACAAACGTTTCCTGTCGTACTCCACGGTCGAAAACATGGGCATCGCCGCCCTCGGACTGGGCATCGGCGGCATCGGCGTCTGGGCCGCAGTGTTCCACGTCGTGTGCCACACCTTCATCAAGAGCAGCCTCTTCCTGCAGATGGCCGTCGTGCGGCAGGTCTACAACGGCTACCGCATCAACCGCATCGGCGACTACATCCACATCAACCGCGTGGGCGCCATCGGGCTGCTCGTGGGCATGGTCGCACTGATGGCCTTCCCGCCCTCGCCGCTCTTCGTCTCGGAGCTGATGATCCTCGGCGAGACGATCGCCGCCGGGCAATGGTGGCTCGTGGCAGGCATGTTGCTGCTGCTCTGCATCGTCATCTACTCGTTCTGCTCACGCCTGATCCGCCTCTGCTACCAGCCTAACCAGGACGAACTGCACCCCTCGAAGGCCGACCGGGCCCTCTCGTGGTCGGCGCTCTCGCTGCTGGGGGCCGCGCTGGTGCTGGGACTGTGGCAACCCGACCTTCTCAAGGAGCTGATAGACCGAATCGCAACGTTATGAACGCTATGAAATACCTGACGACCGACAACACCTCGGGCGCCGTCCGCCTGAAGGATATTCCCGAGGTCCCCTACGCGGCGTTCTACGACGACCTGGCAGGGAAACTCTCCGAGCCGCGCTACCACGTGGCCCACTACTTCGCCCTGCCCGACGAAGGACGCATGCGTTTCTACTGCCTCGTGCTCGACGACGCCGAGGGACGCGTGCTCATCACCTCCCACGCCACGGAGTACTACGACGACACGGCCCTGCCGTCGCTCACGGCGCTCCACGCGCAGCTGCACCCCTTCGAGCGCGACATCACGGAACGCTACGGCATCCGTTTCGACGGCCAGCCGTGGCCCAAGCCGCTGCGTTTTCCTTTCGACCGCTACGACCGCCGCAGCTCGATGGACAACTACCCCTTCTACACGATGGAGGGGCGGTCGCTGCACGAGGTCAATGTGGGGCCGATCCACGCCGGGATCATCGAACCGGGAGCCTTCCGCTTCATCTGCAACGGCGAGCAGGTGCTGCACCTCGAGATTGCGCTGGGCTACCAGCACCGGGGCGTGGAACGGGCTTTCGAAACAACGGAGAACCGATTGCGCCAGGCATGCCTGGCGGAGGCCGTCGCGGGCGACAGCGCCGTGGCGCATGCCCTGGCCTATGCCGAGGCCGTCGAACGGCTCACGGGATTCGAACGTCCCGCGCAGCTCGACCGCGAACGCGCCATAGCCCTCGAACTGGAGCGCATGGCGATGCAGATCGCCGACACCGGGGCGCTGTCGACGGACGTGGGCTACCAGCTGGGGCAGGTGGCCTGCGAGGCGCTGCGCACGATGACGATCAATACCACGCAGGCATGGTGCGGCAACCGCTTCGGCAAGGGGCTCGTGCGGCCCCACGGCACCGACCATCCCCTGACGCCCGAAAAGTCGGCAATGATCCGCCGCAACGTGCGCGAGATCGCCCGCCGTTACGAGGAGGTGCGCCGCGACATCTGCTCCTCGCCGACGCTGCTGGCACGTTTCGAACAGTGCGGCATAGTGCCGCGCGACGAGATGCTGCGCATCGGCGGCGTGGGACAGGCGGCACGCGCCAGCGGCGTGGCGCGCGACCTGCGCACGACACACCCCTCGGGCGCCTATGCCAAGCACCTGCACCACGAGACCATTGTCGAGGAGCAGGGCGACGTGATGGCCCGCCTTCTGGTACGCTGCCGTGAGGTGCCGCAGTCGGCGGAGTACGTCGACCGCCTGCTGTCCATCTACGAAGGGAAGTATGCCGCCACGGAAAATCCCTGCCCGCACCCCGACTACGCGGCGCCGCTGCTGCCGTCGAGCCTTTCGTTCGGGCTCATCGAGGGGTGGCGCGGCGAGACGCTCCATGTGGCGCTGACCGATGCCGTCGGCCACATCGCCGCCTGCCGCATCAAGGACCCGAGCCTCCACAACTGGATGGCCCTGGCTCTGGCCGTGCGCGGCGAAGGTATCTCCGACTTCCCGATCTGCAACAAGAGTTTCAACCTGTCCTACTGCGGACACGACCTGTAAAAACATCCCGAATTATGATCTTTCCGAAAATAAGGGTGCTGCGCAGCCACGGCCGGCAGGCGATTCCCGACCTCGACGCCGTGGAGCTGACTCCGGAGTTCCGGGGCCGCCCCGAGTTGTCCGCCACGGCCGATGCGGCCGAAGGCGACGCCGTGGAGCGTGCCGCAGCCATCTGCCCCACGGGGGCCCTCACGGCCGCGCCGCTCGCACTCGACCTCGGGCGCTGCCTCTTCTGCGGCGAATGCGCCCGCATCGCCCCGCGCAACATCCGCTTCACGAACGACTACCGCATGGGATCGCCCACGCGCGAAGGGCTCGTCGTCCGCCCGGGAGACACGTGCATCGCGTTCAACCGGGCGAAGGTGCGCCCCGAACTCGCCCGCACCTTCGCGCGGACGCTGCAGCTGCGTGAGGTGTCGGCCGGCGGCGACGCCTCGATCGAAATGGAGCTCAACGCCACGGGCAACGTCAACTTCGACTTCGGACGCTTCGGCGTGGGATTCACCGCCTCGCCGCGCCACGCCGACGGGGTAGTCGTCACGGGGCCCGTGACGGCGAACATGGCCGAGGCGCTGGAAATCTGCTACGACGCCGTCGCCGCGCCGAAGATTCTCGTAGCCTGCGGCTCGGAGGCGTGCTCCGGAGGACTTTTCGCCGACAGCCGCGCCGTCGACCGCTCGTTCTTCGATCGCCACACCCCCGACCTGTGGTTGCCGGGCGCTCCGACCCATCCGATGGTCTTCATCGACGGAATCCGCACCCTGCTGGGAAAGAAAACACGCCGATAGCCATGCAACGTCTCCGTACCATCTTCCTGTCGTTCTTCAAGATCGGGCTCTTCACCTTCGGCGGCGGATACGCCATGATCCCCCTGATCGAGCGCGAGGTGATCGACAACCGCCGCTGGGTCGAGCGCAAGGAGTTCCTCGACCTGCTGACCCTGGCCCAGTCGGTCCCGGGCCCCATCTCGCTCAACACCTCGGTATTCGTGGGGTACAAGATTCGCGGACTGAGGGGCGCGATTGCGGCGCTGCTGGGCATTGTCGTGCCGTCGTTCGTCATCCTGCTGGCCATTGCTCTCTTTTTCGCCGACTTGCGCCACAATCCCGTGGTCAACGCCGCGTTCATGGGCATGCGCCCCGCAGTCGTAGCCCTGATCATCGGCCCGGTGATCTCACTGGCCCGAGGCATGCACTGGACAATGTTCTTCGTCATCGCCGCCTCGGCGCTCGCCGTCTGGGGCCTCGGGTGGTCTCCGATCTATGTACTGATCGTGGCCGCGGCGGCAGGCATCGCCTGGGAGCTGACACTGGCCGGGAGGCTCGAAAGAAAACAAAAGGAAAAGAGATAATCCGCAACATCCGGATACGCGGACATAATACAGACAAACGACATGATCCTTCTCTGGCAACTCTTCGTCTCGTACCTCAAGATCGGATTCTTCGGATTCGGCGGCGGATACGCCATGCTGTCGCTCATCCAGAACGAAGTGGTCGTACAGCACGCATGGCTCACCAACGCACAGTTCGCCGACATCGTGGCCATTTCGCAGATCACCCCCGGGCCCATCGCCATCAATTCGGCGACCTATGTAGGCTATTCTGTAGGAGTCGAGGCCGGGAGCGAGTGGTTCGGCATACTGGGGTCGGGGATCGCCACCTTCGCAGTCTGCCTTCCGTCGCTGACGCTGATGATCCTCGTGGCGCGGTTCTTCATGAAGCTCAAGAACAACCGCCTGGTCGAAGGGGCCATGCGCGGGATGCGGCCCGCGGTGATCGGCATGATTGCCGCCGCGGCCCTGCTGCTGATCTTCCCCCACAGCGACGCCCCCGACGAGCAGAACTTCATCGACGCCTGGAGCTGGGTGCTCTTCGGCGGGGTCTTCGTCGGGTCGTGGCGCAAGGTGAATCCGATCCTGCTGATCGTCCTCTCGGCCGTGGCAGGAGTCTTCATCTATTACGTATTCTGACGATTACGTCCCGGATTTAAAGGAGTGCGAGAAACGCCCCGCCCGAGAGCAGCAGGAGCAGGAAGACGATCAGGCACAGGATACCCAGGAAGGCAATGGCCGTGCCGATGCATCCCCAACGCTGCTCACCGCCCGGCAGGGGATCGAAGAGCAGCGTGACGATCAACCCCACCAGGGGCGTGAAGAGCAGGCTCACGAGAAACGCCCAGCCGAAACCGATGCGGCGATGGCTGCCGATGATGCCCACCAACACCGCGAGCAGCGAACCGCTCAGCACTCCGAACAAGACAACAGGTATTCCCATAACAAGGTTGTTTCAACGATTCTGATGACGCGGCCGCCCGACCTTTGTCCGGCGCCCTATCGGGTAAAACGGTAATAGGTACCGAGCGGCAGCTCCTTGCCGGCACGGTCCGCGAAGAAAAGTTCGCCCCACTGCTCCTCGGCAGGGGCTCCGAAGGCCTGCCGCGCAGCCGTGCGGGCCAGGGTCGACGAGAGCCCCATCGAATAGAGGTTCAGCACCAGAAAGGCTGCGCGGGGCGCAAGCAGCGCAGCGCAACATTCGAGCATCTCGCCGATGTTCTCCTCCAGGACCCACTTCTCGCCGTTCGCACCGCGCCCGTAGGCCGGAGGGTCAAGAATGATGCCGTCGTAGCGGTTGCCGCGCCGCACCTCGCGGCGCACGAACTTCAGGGCGTCGTCGACGATCCACCGCACGCCGTCCAATCCGCTGAGTTCCATATCCTCACGGGCCCAGGTCACCACCTGCTTCACCGAGTCGACATGCGTCACCTCGGCTCCGGCGGCGCGCGCCGCCAGTGTCGCCCCGCCCGTATAGGCAAAGAGGTTCAGCACGCGCAACGGGGCACCCGCAGGTTTCGAAGCCTGCAGTCTGCTGCAATTCTCATAGATGAAATTCCAGTTGGCAGCCTGTTCGGGGAAAATCCCCACGTGCTTGAACGACGTGAGGCCCAGGCGCATGCGCACACGCATCCCCGCATGGGCATACTCCACCGTCCAGCGGTCGGGCATCCCCGGCCGAAGCCTCCATACGCCGCGTTCGTCGCTGCGCGCGTCGCGCAGGAACGAGGCGTCGGCCAACCGCTGCCACTCCTCTTCGGGAAGCGTCCGCCGCCAGATGGCCTGCGGCTCGGGACGCCGCAGCACGTGGCGTCCGAAGCGTTCGAGTTTTTCGAAATCTCCCGTGTCGAGGAGTTCGTAATCGGGGAAATCGGGAGTCAGTTGCTGCTGCATGGTATCTCTCGGATCAAGGGTTCGAATCGTTTTTTATCGTTTCCGGCGCGGCTCCGCCACGAGCGACATCTCGCACGCCGCGCAGTCGAACTCCAGGCGGAAGCGGTCGGCGCCGTGTTCGAGGTAGAGCGGGCCGCCGAGGCGCGATCCCTCGCGGAGGCATTCGCCTATCTCGCGGCGGATGCAATAGGCCGAGCGCATCACGCGGCACCCGTCGAACGAGGGCGCCAACTCCTGCGGCGCGGCGATCTCCCGCACGCCATGGTCGCGGTAAAAGGTCTCGGCAAGGCGGTTCGTAACATTCCCCTCGGCACCAATCCGCTCCGACGGATAGCGTGCCGCGGGGTTCTCCGCAAGGATGCGGTGCGACAGGGGGCGTGCAAGACGCGCACGCAACAAGGCTTCGAGCGCCTCCCGCCGAAGTTCGGCGGCCAGCGACGCCGGGACGAACCATTCGGTGCCCCGCACCTCGGCCTCGCGCACCGCAAAGATCGTGTCGCCCGACTTCATCGCCTGCGCACGCAACGTCGCAGCGTTGGCTGCGGGATTTTTCGCCCGTTCGAGGGACAGGGTGCGCGACGCGGAGGCCGCAACGCCCTCGCAATCGGTGACAAGGATCGAAACCCCGTCGGCCGAGGCGGTCACCGTAGCCGTGGCAGGGATCACGCGCCGTGTGCGGCTGCGTTCCAGCGCGAGGTTGAAGCGGCGGTCGAAGTTGCGGTAAACCTCCGCCCCGGGGACGATCCCCTCCAGGCGGTTGGGCGTGATGCGGCCCCCGTCGACGCCGTTGACATTCGTCCCGACGACGCCCCGGGAGGTCACGAAACAGAGTCCGTCGCCCGGGGCCACATCGTGCGGTGCGTCGAGCGTAAAGCTGCCTTTCGTGACGTTCGCCACGCGCCCCACCCGTTCGCCGATAGCCTTCGGGGTATCGAACGACGCAACACCCGGGTGCTTCCCGGCGAAGAAGTACTCCGAGTCGCCGCGGGTGAAGCTCTTCGCCGGGTCGGGGGTAAAATCCGGCACGCTCTCGCCCGCCGATGCCCTGCAAAACCCGGGCCGCGCGGCAAGCGCCTCATCAACGGCCCGGCGGTACCAGGCCACGACGTTCTTGATGTAGGCCACGTCCTTCAGCCGCCCCTCGATCTTGAACGACGTCACCCCGGCGTCCAGCAGGTCGCCCAGGCGTCGCGAGAGGTTCATGTCGCGCACCGACAGGAGGTGTTTCCCAGCAACCAGCACCCGGCCGCTGCGGTCGGTCAAATCCCAGGGCAGGCGGCACGGCTGGCTGCATGCCCCGCGGTTGCCGCTGCGGCCTGACATCGCCCGCGAAAGGAAGCAACGGCCGCTGTACCCGACACAGATCGCCCCGTGGACAAAGCACTCGACCTCGGCTCGGGTGGCGGCGCAGATGGCGCGGATCTCTTCGAGCGACAAGGCCCGTTCGAGGATTACCCGTGCAAAGCCCGCCTCCCCCAGAAACCGCGCTTCGGCCGGCGTACGGATCGCCGTCTGCGTCGAGGCGTGCAGTTCGACCGGAAGCGACATGCGCCGCAGGGCCATGTCCTGCACGATGAGGGCATCGACCCCGGCGTCGATCAGTTCGCGCGCCTGCCGTTCGGCCGCCGCGAGCTCATCGTCCCAGAGCAGCGTGTTGAGCGTCGCATGCACCCGCACGCCATAGCGGTGGGCATAGTCCACGACCCGGGCGATCTCCTCCGTCGTGTTTCCCGCAGCCTGCCGCGCCCCGAAGCGCGCCCCACCGATGTAGACGGCATCGGCGCCGTAATCCACGGCGGCCACGGCCGAAGCATAATCACGGGCGGGAGCCAACAGTTCAACGGTCTTCATGCGAGCGCAATTTTGCACAAAAATAGCATATTTTTATGAATTGTTTTGTAATTTTGCGACCGGTAACGCGAATACACAAACTCACACGACCATATGCTTACGTTAAAGCAAATCCGCGACGACAAAGAGGCTGCCGTCCGCAAACTCGCTAAGAAGGGCGTCGACGCCGCCCCCGTCATCGAAAAGATCATCACCCTCGACGACCGCCGCAAGGCCATCCAGGTGGAACTCGACAACACGCTGGCCGCACAGAACAAGGCCGCCAAGGAGATCGGTGCCCTGATGGGCCAGGGTCGCCGCGAAGAGGCCGAGGAGCGCAAACGCTTCGTGACGGACCTCAAGGAGAAGTCGGCTCGTCTGCAGGCCGAATCGAACGACGTGCAGCAGGAGCTGCAGGCCGCGCTCGTGACGCTCCCGAACTTCCCGGCCGACATCGTGCCCGAAGGACGCACGGCAGAGGACAACCTTGTGGTGAAACTCGTCGAGAGCTACACCCAGCTGCCCGAGAACCCGCTGCCCCACTGGGAACTGGCACGCAAATACGACATCATCGACTTCGACCTCGGCGTGAAACTCACCGGCGCAGGATTCCCCGTCTACAAGGGACAGGGCGCCCGCCTGCAGCGCGCGTTGATCAACTACTTCCTCGACTACAACACCCGCGCCGGATACCGCGAAGTGGAGCCCCCGGTGATGGTCAACGAAGCATCGGGATTCGGCACCGGGCAGCTGCCCGACAAGGAGGGGCAGATGTACCACGCCACGGTCGACAACTTCTACCTCGTGCCGACGGCCGAAGTGCCCGTAACGAACATCTTCCGCGACGTGATCCTCGAAAAGTCGGATTTCCCCGTCAAGATGACCGCCTACACCCCCTGCTTCCGCCGCGAGGCCGGCTCCTACGGCAAGGATGTCCGCGGCCTGAACCGCCTGCACCAGTTTGACAAGGTCGAGATCGTGCAGCTGTCGCTCCCCGAACACTCCTATGAGGCGCTCGACGGCATGGTCGCCCACGTTGAAGGGCTCGTGCAGTCGCTCGGACTCCCCTACCGCATCCTGCGGCTCTGCGGCGGTGACATGTCCTTCACCTCGGC
>DXGO01000087.1 GCA_019113885.1 Candidatus Alistipes intestinipullorum
AAGATACGCAAAACATTCTGCAAATCCGCACCGGAGGCCCCGCAACGTCGCCCCACCCGGGATAATACGGGAAGAAAAACGCCGCAAAGAGCGCCCCGCCTGCGATTCCATGGCTCCGGGCGAGGCCTTTCCCGATATTTTTTGTAACTTTGCAGCGCTTTAATGCTCTGAAATCTTATGAAAACCGACTTTCTGGTTATCGGTTCCGGCGCGGCAGGTCTCTGCTTTGCGCTGAAGGCCGCCTCCCACGGACACGTGACCCTCGTGACCAAGGGCGAAATGAACGAGTGCAACACCAACTACGCACAGGGCGGTATCTGCTCAGTGACCTACGCTCCCGACACGTTCGAAAAACACATCGAGGATACGCTCGTCTGCGGCGCCGGGAAGTGCGACCGGGAAGCGGTCGAGCTGGTCGTTCGCCGCGCACCGGAGCTCATCGCCGACCTCATCGCCTGGGGTACGCGCTTCGACAAGACTCCCGACGGACGTTTCGAGCTCAACCGCGAAGGCGGACACTCGGAGCACCGCATCCTCCACCACGAAGACCTCACGGGCGCCGAAATCGAACGGGCGCTGGTCGAGGAGGTGCAGCGCCATCCCAACATCACCGTGCTGGAGCACCACTTCGCCATCGACCTGTTGACGCAGCACCACCTGGGCGAGTTCGTCACCCGCCATACGCGCGGCCTGGCCTGCTTCGGCGCCTATGTGCTCAACCTCGACACCAACGAAATCGAAACCATGCTCGCCAAGGTGACCGTCGTGGCCACGGGCGGGTGCGGCAACATCTACTCCTCGACCTCGAACCCCATCGTCGCCACGGGCGACGGCATCGCCATGTGCCACCGCGCCAAGGCCATCACCGAGAACATGGAGTTCATCCAGTTCCACCCCACGACGCTCTACCACCCCGGCGAGAAGCCCAACTTCCTCATCACGGAGGCGATGCGCGGCTTCGGCGCCATCCTGCGACTGCAGAACGGCGAGGAGTTCATGGACAAGTACCACCCGATGAAGTCGCTCGCGCCGCGCGACGTGACGGCCCGCGCCATCTACCGCGAAATGACCAAGCGGGGCGAGGATTTCGTCTACCTCGACGTGACGCACAAGGACCCCGAATCGGTCAAGAGCCACTTCCCCAACATCTACGAAAAGTGCCTCTCCATCGGCATCGACATCACGCGCCAGTGGATTCCCGTCACCCCGGCGGCACACTACTGCTGCGGCGGCGTGAAGGTCGACACCAACGGCCAGACCTCCATCAAGCGGCTCTACGCGCTGGGCGAGACCTCCTGCACGGGGCTGCACGGAGCGAACCGCCTGGCCTCCAACTCGCTCATCGAGGCGCTGGTCTACGCCGACCAGGCCGCACGCCACGCCGCGGAGGTGCTCGACCGCACCGATTTCCAGGAGGGCATTCCCGACTGGGACTTCGAGGGCACACAGCACACCGAGGAGATGCTGATGCTGATCCAGTCGAAACGCGAGGTGCAGCAGATCATGACCAACTACGTGGGCATCGTGCGCTCGAACCTCTCGCTCAAACGCGCCATGCGGCGGCTGTCGATCCTCTTCGAGGAGACCGAGGAGCTCTACGGCAAGACCAAACCCAACCGCGAACTGTGCGAACTGCGCAACATGATCGCCGTGGCCTACCTGATCATCAAGCAGGGCCGCGAGATCAAGGAGTCGGTGGGCTGTCACTACAATATGGATTACCCGAAAAACTGATACATGACCTTACAGGAAGAGATCACCCGGCGGCGGACCTTTGCGGTCATCGCCCACCCCGATGCGGGAAAAACCACACTGACCGAAAAACTGCTGCTCTTCGGCGGCGCCATCCACGTGGCCGGAGCCGTCAAGAGCAACAAGATCAAGAAGGGCGCAACGTCCGACTTCATGGAGATCGAACGCCAGCGCGGCATCTCGGTCGCCACGGCGGTGATGGGATTCGAGTATGAGGGCCGCAAGATCAACATCCTCGACACCCCGGGCCACGAGGACTTCGCCGAGGACACCTACCGCACGCTGACGGCCGTCGATTCGGTCATCATCGTCATCGACGGCGCCAAGGGCGTCGAGGCGCAGACGCGCAAGCTGATGGAGGTCTGCCGCATGCGCTCGACGCCGGTCATCGTCTTCGTCAACAAGCTCGACCGCCCCTCGAAGGAGCCCTTCGACCTGCTCGACGAGGTGGAGAAGGAGCTCCGCATCCGCGTCCGGCCGCTGGCCTTCCCCATCTCGAACGGCCCCACGTTCAAGGGGGTATACAACCTCTACGAGAAGAACCTCTCGCTCTTCACCTCGGACGAGAAGCTGACGGCCGACGCCTCGACGGTCGAAATCTCGGACCTGAGCTCGGCGGAGCTCGACGCCCGCATCGGCGAGCAGTATGCCGACCAGCTGCGCTCCGACGTCGAGCTGGTCGAGGGCGTCTACGACCCCTTCGACCGAGACGCCTACCTGCGCGGCGAGCTGGCGCCCGTCTTCTTCGGTTCGGCGGTCAACAACTTCGGCGTGCGCGAGCTGCTCGAATGCTTCATACGCATCGCCCCCTCGCCCCGTCCGGCCCCGACCGAGACGCGTACGGTCGAGCCTTCGGAGCCCAAAATGACGGGCTTCGTCTTCAAGATTCACGCCAACATGGACCCCAACCACCGCGACCGTATCGCCTTCCTGAAGATTTGCTCGGGCGTTTTCGAGCGCAACAAGAACTACCTTCACGTGCGCAGCGGAAAGCAGCTGAAGTTCTCTTCGCCGACGGCCTTCATGGCCGAGAAGAAGTCGGTGATCGACACGGCCTATCCGGGCGACATCGTGGGTCTGCACGATACGGGCAACTTCAAGATCGGCGACACGTTCACCGAGGGAGAGAACCTCAAGTTTACGGGAATCCCTTCATTTGCCCCCGAGCAGTTCCGCTATATCGAAAATGCCGACCCGCTGAAGTTCAAGCAGTTGGCTAAAGGCATTGACCAGTTGATGGACGAGGGCGTGGCGCAGTTGTTCACCTCGTCGCTCAATGGCCGCAAGATTATCGGCACGGTGGGTGCACTGCAGTTCGAGGTGATCCAGTACCGCCTGGAGCACGAGTACAATGCCGCGTGCCGCTGGGAGCCGATCTCGATCTACAAGGCGTGCTGGATCGAGAGCGACAATGCCGCGCAGTTGGCCGATTTCAAGCGTCGCAAACACACCAACATGGCCGTTGACAAACACGGGCGCGACGTCTTCCTGGCCGATACGAGCTACGCGCTGGCGCTGGCCCAGGAGAACTTCAAGGATATCCGCTTCCACTTCACCTCGGAGTTCTGACCCTGCGCCGGCCGGAGTACGGCCGGACTGAACAGAAAAGGCGCGTCGTCTCTTTCGAGAGACGACGCGCCTGTCTTTTCTCTGGTAGCCCCACCGCGACTCGAACGCGAATTTAGGGTTTAGGAAACCCTCGTTCTATCCCTTGAACTATGAGGCCGTAAAAACGGGATGTCCGGTGAGGACGTCCCGCAAAGATAATATAAAATTTCGGGTTTCGGAAGCTTTCGCCCTTAGAAGTTGAAGCGCATGCCGAACGAAAGGACGTGGGCGTGGAGCTTGTAGTTGCGCGTGAAGACCGACGCGAGATCGCCCGAGGCGTAGTCGTAAAGCGGGTAGGAGCCCGTGCGCTCGGGATCGGCCGTCGAGACATAGCAGTAGGCCAGGTCGAGGGCCATGCAGCGGGCCAGCCGCAGCGAAGCGCCCAGCGTATAGGAGATTTTCGTCATCGAGGGGGTCTCGGGGTTGAGGTAGTTGCTGTCGACGGGGCTTTCGTCGTAGTAGATACCGGCGCGAGCCGTGAGCCACTTCGTGGCGTTGTATTCGGCGCCGAAGCGGGCCGAAAGGGTGTTCGAGTAGTTCTTTACCGAGTAGATGTCATCGATGCCCAGCTCCTCCTCGTTGAACGCCACGTTCAGGTCCTTGTAGGCCGACCAGCCGATCCACTGCAGGTCGACGCCCATCTGCCATTTGGCATTCGGACGGTACGATACGCCCCACGTGACGGTCGTCGGCAACGGCAGCTGGGTGTGGAACGTTCCCTGGTCCAGGGCCGGGATGGCCGGGGACTGTCCGGCGGTCTGGAGCAGCGTGTTGAGGAATGCCAGGTACGATTGTGCCTGTTCCGAGGCGTAGTTGAGCGCCGCGGTGCCGCGGTCGACCTTCATGTCCATGCGCGAGCGCCACGACATGCCGATCGACCATTCGTCGGTCACGTCCCACAGAATGCCGGCGTTGATGCCCAGTGCGACGTTGGCGTTACCCTCGAGTTTTGCCGAAACGATGGCGCGGTCCTGGAGGTTGTCGGCGAAGTAGGCGGACCCGGCCTGTGCCATGGCCTGGTACTGGGCGATCTGCTCTTGGGTCAGCCCGGCTGCAGGCCCGAGCTGGGGCAGCATGGCGTTGACGGTATTGAGGCCGGCGACGAGGGTCTGGTTCCCGGCTCCCACGGGCAGCATGGCGCGCGCGAGGTCGAAGTTGCCCCACGTAATCATGGCGCCGATTCCGATCGAGAGGCGGTCGTAGATCTTGAACGAGAGGGTCGGCTGTGCGGTGTATGCCGCGAGGTTGATCGACTGGATCAGGTGGGCACCCGACCAGTTGTCACCCCAGTTCATCGACGAGCCGTTCGGCGTATAGAATCCCACGCCCACGGCCCAGCGGTCGGAGGGCTTGTAGTTGATATACATGTGCAGCGGTGTCGACATCTTGTTGTTGGACTTCTCGCTCAGCGTGCTCTTGTATCCGTTGTTTGCATCGGGCAGGTTCGAGGCGGTCACCGACGAGAGGATGCCGGTGGCACCGAGCGAGATGTCGAATTTCGAACCCTGGAATACGGCGGCAGCGGGGTTGAAGTAGATGGACTCGGAACCGAGTTTCATGGCGGTGCCGACATTGGCCATACCGGCCTGGCGGGCCGAGAAGTTGTTCACCTGATAGCCTTCGGCGTGGGCGCCCGAGACGAGGGCGGCGGCAGCCAGCACAAGGATCGTTTTTTTCATCATTTTTGTCATGTTTGGTTTGTACTCGGCGCGCGGAGCGCCCGAAAATCGGCGCAAAAGTAGAAAAACTATCCCTGCGGCCCAAACAATTTGGTCAAAAACTCGCAAAAATTGGAATCTATGGCATAAGATTGGATGAATTGGCGGGTTCGTGTCCGCGCAAAAGAACGGCCCCGGCAGCACCCTTCACTCGGGGTGTCGCCGGGGTCATGTCCTGGTATGCCGTTGGGGGCCCCTACGACCAGACTACCGGTTGTTGTATGCCTCAAGGGCCTTGCTCAGGATGAAGAGCGCCCGTTCGAGGTCCTCCTTCTTCAATACGTAGGCGATGCGCACCTCGTTGCGGCCGTAGGTGGGGTCGGAGTAGAACCCCGAGGCCGGGGCAAGCATCACGGTCTCTCCTTCGTATTCGAACTCTGAGAGGCACCATGCGCAGAAGGCGTCGCTGTCGTCGACCGGCAGGCGCGCCACGGTATAGAAGGCGCCCATCGGGATGGGGGAGTAGACGCCCGGGATGCGGTTCAGCCCGTCGATCAGGCATTTGCGCCGTTCGATGTACTCTTCGTAGACCTCGGTGCTGTACGATCGTGGGGCGTCGATCGACGCCTCGGCGACGATCTGCCCGATCAGCGGCGGCGAAAGGCGCGCCTGGCAGAATTTCATCACGGCGTCGCGCAGGGCCTTGTTCTTGGTGATCAGCGCGCCGATGCGGATACCGCACTCGGAGTAACGCTTCGACACGGAGTCGATCAGCACGACGTTCTGTTCGATGCCCTCCAGGTGGCAGGCCGAGATGTAGGGCGACCCCGTGTAGATAAACTCGCGGTAGACCTCGTCGGAGAAGAGGAACAGGTCGTATCGCTTTACGATGTCGCGGATGCGGTCCATTTCGCGGCGTGTATAGAGGTATCCCGTGGGGTTGTTGGGGTTGCAGATCAGGATACCGCGCGTACGTTCGTTGATGAGCTTCTCGAACTCCTCGATGGGCGGCAGTGCGAACCCGTTCTCGATGGTCGAGACCACGGGCCGGATGACGGCGCCAGCCGAGATGGCGAAGGCCATGTAGTTGGCGTAGGCCGGTTCGGGCACGATGATCTCGTCGCCGGGGTTGAGGCATGTCATGAAGGCGAACAACACGGCTTCGGAGCCTCCCGTGGTGACGATGATCTCGTCGGGGGTGAGTTTGATCTGGTATTGCTCGTAGTAGGAGACGAGTTTTTCACGCAACGAGCGGTATCCGTCGCTGGGACTGTATTCGAGCACCTTGCGGTCGATGTGTTTCAGGGCATCGAGGCCCACCTGGGGAGTCGGCAGGTCGGGCTGCCCGATGTTCAGGTGGTAGATTTTCGTGCCCCGGGCGCGTGCGGCATCGGCCAACGGGACGAGTTTGCGTATTGGGGAGGCCGGCATCTGCTCGGCGCGAACGGAAATTTTGGGCATGAGCGTGTGATTTGTCGCCGGGGTCATTCGACCTCGGCCGTGGGACGGAACTTGATGACCCTGCGGGGCGGAATTTTCACCAGGGCGCCCGTGCGGGGGTTGCGTCCCGTACGTTCGGATTTCTGTTGTACGCTGAACGTTCCCAGCCCGGTGAGGGTGATTCTGTCTCCTTCGCGGAGCGTTTGAACCATCACACGAATCAAGGAATCGACGGCTTTTCGGGCCTCGATTTTCGAGATGTTCGTGTCGAGAGCAATCGCCTCGACGAGCTGCGCTTTGTTCATGGTACCAGAGAGTGAAGATGTAACCTTGTCGCGGATAACCTAACCGGCTTCAAAGATAAGGATTTTTCATAAAAAAAGAAAAAAACGGATGTTTTGGCCGGAGCATCGGGGAATAAAGGAATGAAAAGAGGATCAGGATTTGGCGGAATGGAAAAAGGATGTTACTTTTGCCGTGGAAAGTTGGCGGAGTGGTCGATCGCGGCGGTCTTGAAAACCGTTGAACCGCAAGGTTCCGGGGGTTCGAATCCCTCACTTTCCGCAGCTTTGCGACGGATGACGAAACGACAGAACCCTTAGGGTTTTGTCGTTTTTGTTTTTTCCGGGGCCGCCGGCCCGGAAGTATTCTGCCTGCCTTCCCGAGAATTGCTTTTCGGCCAGCGACTTTCGTTATCCGTCTCCGCAGCCCGGGCGGCTTCTTGATTTTATATCATAATAGGTTATTTTACTCTCGATAGTTATTATATTATTGTACCTTTACCGAAGTTTTATGTTTAATCGGTCTTAACTTGATGTATCATATGAAATTCGGTTTTAGAAAGCCTTCATTAAAAAAAAGTTTTTCAGCCCGTACTTCGAGCCTGTTTACTAGATCGATAAAGCGT
>DXGO01000088.1 GCA_019113885.1 Candidatus Alistipes intestinipullorum
CCCGGGAACGACATCGCCATCGCCGTGCACCACCAGTATTCGGGCAGCGTCTCGCCCTTCCACGCGAAGACCGGAACCCCGGCCTTGGCAATCGCCGCCGCCGCATGATCCTGCGTCGAGAAGATGTTGCACGAGCACCAGCGAACGTCGGCACCCAGTTCAACAAGCGTCTCGATCAATACGGCCGTCTGGATCGTCATGTGCAACGATCCCATGATCCGTACCCCCTTCAGGGGTTTCTCGGGCCCGTATTTGCGGCGCACGGCCATCAGACCCGGCATTTCGTGTTCGGAGATCTCGATCTCCTTGCGGCCCCACTCGGCCAGCGACAGGTCGGCCACTTTGTAGGGAAGCGTGTTGTCTATAAACATATAAGGAGTGTTTTTTAGGATTTTTTCTATTTTATCGCGAACCCGGCGTTGTGCTGCCGTTCCAGTTCAAGCACCTGTTCCCGATCGTGTCCGATCTGTTCGCGCAATTCACCGGTCGAGGAAAACGTCCGCTCCCCGCGGATCCGCTCGAAAAGCTCGACGCGCAGCCGGCTTCCGTACAGCGATCCGTCGAACCCGAAGAGGTGGGTCTCCAACCGCCGGGAGACGCCCCCGACCGAAGGATTGCGCCCCAGATTCGACATCGCTGCGTAGCTTTGCCCACCGACTTCGGCCCGCGAACGGTAGACACCGTCGGGAATCTCCAGCGTGTCGGGAACCGACAGGTTGGCCGTCGGGAAGCCCAGTTCGCGTCCCAGACGGCGGCCGTGCTCCACAACCCCTTCGATCACCGTTCCCATCGTCAGATTTTTTCGGT
This sequence comes from Candidatus Alistipes intestinipullorum, assembly GCA_019113885.1. GTDB lineage: Bacteria > Bacteroidota > Bacteroidia > Bacteroidales > Rikenellaceae > Alistipes > Alistipes intestinipullorum. The sequence continues at coordinate 808 of DXGO01000088.1, forward strand.
CAGTTTCCGCACCAGGCTGAACTGCGAGAAGAACTCCTTGGCAAAGACGCGCAGCACCGTATAGGAGGGAATAGCCAGCAGCATACCGAGAATCCCGGCCAGCGACCCGGCAATCAGAATCACCAGAAAGACCTCGAGCGGATGCGCCTTGACGCGCTCGGAATAGAGTGTCGGTTGCAGCACGAAGTCATCCATTCCCTTGATGATCAACAGCGCCCCGGCAATGACAAAGGCCGTGTGTCCGACGGTCATACCCTCGATCGGAGCGATAATACCCACAAAGACCGAGACGATGCCGCCGATCAGCGGCCCGGCATACGGCACGACGTTCATCACGCCCATCGTCAGTCCGATAAAGGCGGCATTGGAGGTCGGCATGCCGAAGGCGATCATCACCAGCATGATGGCGATCATCAGCAACAGGCTCTCCGTGAGAATGCCCGTAAAATATCGGCCCAGCAGGTGCGTCACCGAATCCAGCGCACGGGTGATATTGTCGTGGTAACGTTCGGGGAACATCGCCGTCACCATCGAATAGAAAAGCCCGTCGTCCTTAAGGAAGAAAAAGGTAATGAACGAGATGGAGAAGATGGCGATGGCCGACGAGATAACCACATTGACGATCGACGAGAAGACCGCGTTGAGCGAATCGAAGTCGATCAGCTGGCGCAGGGTCGTCGCCAGAGCATCGGGCAGCGAGAAGGTGCTCTCGGGCTGCGCAAACAGCGACTGCAGGTAGAGCTGCGCCCGCGACAACGGCTCCTCGATCGACGCTACCACCGAAGTGAAATCGACATTCGAGAGCTGGTAAATCTTGTCGAAGACCAGCGGGATGAAGAGCGAGCACAAGGTCGCCACCACCACCCAGATGACCACCAGCGTGACCAGCGCCCCGAGCCAGCGCGGCACTCGCCAACTACGGATGCGTAGCCGGCACAGCACCTTGACCAGCGGGCGTCCCATCACGGCCAGCACCGCCGACACCAGAATGTAGACGACAATCGACGAGAAGTACCAGACCAGAAAGAGAATGGCCGCGGCGATTGCCGCGCCCACGATGAATTTCAAAACAGTCTGAGGCGTCGTTTTCATGATGCAACGGATCAATGGGTTGCGGAAGCCGCATCGGAATCCTTGCGCAGCCGCGCGATGGGCGTCTGCGACCCGACGGTGGGATCACCGATCTCCACGAGCAGCTCGCTGTCCTTCGGGACCAGCACATCGACGCGCGACCCGAACTTGATGAATCCGCAGACACTGTTCTGCTCCACGGCGTGCCCCACCTTCATGTAGGAGATGATCCGCCGCGCGATCAGCCCCGCGACCTGACGGAACAGCACCCGCTGCCCCGAAGGCATCCGCACGACGGTGGTCGTACGTTCGTTCTCGGTCGACGATTTGGGATGCCAGGCCACCAGGAACCGGCCCGGATGGTATTTGAAATATTCGACCTCCCCGCCTACCGGCACCCAGTTCATGTGGACGTTGGTGATCGACATGAAGATCGAAATCTGCAACATCTCCTCCTTGAGGTATTCGGATTCGGTGACCACCTCGGTCACTACCACCCGGCCGTCGCACGGGGCGAATACCAGGTCGGCATCGTGAATCCGCACCCGCCGGGGTTCGCGGAAAAAGGCTACGATAAAGAACCAGAACAACAGCAGGAAAAGGGCCGAAACCCACAGCAGCGTGATGTTGGCATCATGCACCAGCAAATGGTAGAACAGCCACCAGATGAAGACGCAGATCGCACCTGAAAAGAAGATGATCCTGTATCCTTCCTTATTGATTCTCATAACTCAAAGTTGGTTACATCACGTAAAACATATAGACGAAGACGAACGGTGCCGACAACAACATGGCATCGAAACGGTCGAGCACCCCGCCGTGTCCGGGGATCAGCGTCCCCGAATCCTTGACTCCCGCAGCGCGTTTGAACATCGACTCGGCGAGATCGCCCAATACGCCCGTTGCCGCAGCGACCAGCGCCAGGCCTCCCCAGGCAATGCAACTGCCGCCGAGTATCCGCGCGGCGACCAAACCCACAACGACGGCCCCGATCAGGCCACCGAAGAACCCTTCCCACGACTTCTTGGGCGACAGGCGCTCGAACAGCCGGTGCCGGCCGATCGACATGCCTACCAGATAGGCGAAGACATCGTTGGCCCAGATGACGAAGATGTAGACGAACATCGGGGCAGGGTCCCAGGTCTCGCTGCCCAGAATCGGAATGTAGCACATCAACGACAGCGGCAGGGCTACATAGACCACACCCAGCAACGTCGTACCGATGTTCGCGACCGGATTCGGCTGGGCACGGTAAAGTTCACAGACGATCATCGTCGGCAGGAGCAGCAACAGCAGCGCCAGGCCGAAGCCGAATGCCTCCCGGGCACTGCCCAACACCTCGATGTCGTCCGAGACGAACGAAAAGTTGAGCGCCAGCAGCAACAGGCCGGTCACCAGGCCGATAAACCGTTGCGGACGGCTTCCCTGCGCCTCGGCCAGCGCATAGAACTCCAGCATGCCTGTCACCAGCAGAAGCGCCAGCAATGCGCCGAAACTCCACTGGTTCCACCCGACGGCCCCCAGCACCACGACGGCGAGAACAACACCGCTCCATGTGCGTATCCAGAAATTCTTCATTTTTTCGCTCATAAATTCGGGGTATTTGGGCGATTTATGAAATCGGCTTCTGGGGCTCCGCAGGCGGAACGTCGCCCGACGGGGCTCCGGCAGCCGCTACATCCGAATCCGACGTCGGGACATCGGTCCCGGACTTCGGCGCGGGGACAGGGTTCGAGACGGAACTCTCCCCGGAACCGGATTCCGACGAAGACGGTTTCGCCCCCTCGGCCGCAGCCTTCGCTTCGGCCTCACGGCGTTCGCGCTCGATGTCCTTCTTCCGCTTGCCGAAGATGCGCTCCACATCCTCCGTGAAGACCACCTCGCGCTGCAACAGCAACTCGGCCAGCTCCTTCAGTCCTGCGGCATGCTCGCGCAACACCTGTTCGGCCATCCGGTAGGCCTCGTCGATCACACGGCGCGCCTCGGTGTCGATCTGCTGCGCCGTCTGCTCCGAATAGGGTTTCGTAAACGACATGTCGCTCTGTCCCGTCGAGTCGTAGTACGACAGTGTGCCCACCTTCTCGCTCATGCCGTAGAAGGCCACCATCGCGTATGCCTGCTTGGTGACGCGCTCCAGGTCGTTCAGCGCACCGGTCGACAGCCGCCCGAAGGTCAACTGCTCCGACACGCGGCCTCCGAGCGTTGCGGCCAGTTCGTCCATCATTTGTTCGCGCGTGGTGATCTGCCGCTCCTCGGGCAGGTACCACGCGGCACCCAGCGCCTTGCCGCGCGGGATGATTGTCACCTTGATGAGCGGACTGGCGTTCTCCAGGATCCAGCTCACCGTGGCATGCCCCGCCTCGTGGTAGGCGATCACGCGCTTCTCCTCGTCGGTGATGATCTTGTTCTTGCGCTCCAGGCCTCCCACGATGCGGTCGATGGCCGCCAGGAAGTCCTCCTTCGAGATGAATTTCTTGTTATGGCGCGCGGCGATCAGCGCCGCCTCGTTACAGACATTGGCGATGTCGGCCCCCGAGAAGCCCGGGGTCTGGCGCGCCAGGAACGACCGATCCAACTCCGGATCGAGTTTCAGCGGCCGCAGGTGCACCTCGAAGATCTCCTCGCGCTCCTTTACATCCGGAAGCCCCACCTCAATCTGACGGTCGAAGCGTCCGGCGCGCATCAGGGCCTTATCGAGAATATCGGCGCGGTTCGTCGCCGCCAGCACGATCACCCCCGTATTGGTCTGGAAACCGTCCATCTCCGTCAGGAGCTGGTTCAGCGTATTTTCGCGCTCGTCATTTCCCGAGAAACCGGCATTCTTGCCGCGCGCACGCCCGATGGCGTCGATCTCGTCGATGAAGACGATACACGGCGCCTTCTGCTTGGCCTGCTCGAAGAGGTCGCGGACGCGCGAGGCGCCCACGCCGACAAACATCTCGACGAAGTCCGAGCCCGAAATCGACAGGAACGGAACGTTCGCCTCGCCCGCCACGGCCTTGGCCAGCAGTGTCTTGCCCGTACCCGGAGGGCCTACGAGCAGTGCACCCTTGGGAATCTTGGCTCCCAGTTCGCGGTATTTGTCGGCCTTTTTCAGGAAGTCGACGATCTCCATGATCTCGACCTTCGCCTCCTCCAGTCCGGCCACGTCCTTGAAGGTCACGCGCTTCGAGTTGTCCTTGTCGAAGACCTGCGCCTTGGCTTTCCCGACATTCATGATGCCGCCCCCGCCGCCGGCACCCGCGCCGCGCGACATCGACCGCATGATGAAGAACCACGCACCGATGATGATGATCCACGGCAGCAGGTTGACAAGGATGTTCGTCCAGTCGCTGGTCTTGTTCTCGTAGATCACCGGCACATTCTGTCCCGACTGCTGCTCGGCGGCCTTGAGGTCCTCGCGGAACGAATCCACCGAGCCGATGGTGAAGACCAGCTGCGCTCCCGAGTCGGGCATGCGGCGGAAACGTTTGTCCGTCTGGCTGTCACGGTACTTCTCCGCGGCCCCGTCGCGCAGGTAGACCCGCGCCTCGTCACGGTTGATGATCGCGATCTTCTCGACGTCGCCCGCCTCGACCATCGCCTCGACCGTTGCCCAGTCGCTCGGCAGGGGGGTGTCGTTCGAGGGCGTAAAGGCCCAATAGGCGAGTATGAACGCCGCGATAACGCCATAAATCCACAGTCCTGAAAGACGTGGCATATTCATTCGGGGATTGTTGTTCTTACGTTTTTGTGTCATAATCGGTTACTCTTCGTATTCGTACTTCACCATCGGGGCGTCGGCCCACAGCTCCTCGAGCCGGTAGAACTCCCGCAACTCCGTCTGGAAAATGTGCACCACGACGTCGACATAGTCCATGGCGATCCACACGGCGTTCTGCTGCCCCTCGATACGCCAGACCTTCTCGCCCAGCGTTTCGAGCACCTTCTCCTCGATGCCGTCGGCGATGGCCGCCACCTGCGTCGTGGAGTCGGCGTTGCACACTACGAACGTCGAACAGATAGCTCCGTCGAAGCCCGAAAGGTCCAACGATACGATATTTTTTCCCTTTTTATCTTCAATCGCACTGACGATCGTTTCGATCAGTTTGTCTGCCATAATTCATTTAAAAGCCTATAACCTTGCAAAGGTACAAAGAAGAATTCACAATTCATAATTCCTTCTCCAAAATTAGGCCAAAGAGAGCCGGAAAAGCGATTTCGGGACGGTATAACGCATTTCCGTCCCTTCCCGGGGAGGCGGCTCCGGCGGAAAAGGACGGAAAAGCAGACAGGTGGACCGGCCGAGCAACCGGGGTATTGCGAGGATTGGGTAGCCCGGGAAACGGCCCGGGTACGCCGACACAATAATCGGGGGACGGTCCGACATCACGCCTTTACGGGCGCGGCATGGGCAAGGATCGTGTCGGTCAGGGCCCGGATGATCGATCCTTTTACATAGGTACGGCGCACTGCTACGGCGATCTTACGCGACATCGCCCCCTTGGAGAGCGTCTTCACCCGGTCACGGTGGTCCGAAGGGATGTACTCGAGCGCCATCTCGGGAATGATCGTCAGGCATTGCGTACAGTCGACGATGCGCATCAGCGTATCGAGCGACCCCGATTCGAAGGAGTAGTGCGCCGGCATCGTGCGCCGTGCCTGGCACAACTCGATGATCTGGTCGCGCATACAGTTGCCCGGGCTCAGGATCACCAGGTCCTTCAGGTCGATATCCTCGATGCGGATGTTCTGACGTTCGTAGAGCGGATTCTCGGGCGACACGTAGGCATAGAAACGGTCGTTGAAGAGTTCCTGCTCGAGGATTCCCTCGCCGCACGTGCCGCTGGCAACCAGCGCCGCGTCGATGCGGTCGCGCTTCAACGCCTCGACGATCTCCGAGGTAATCATCTCCGAAATCTCGAGTTCGACCTTCGGGAAGTCGTGCACGAAGGCCGGGATGAACTTGTGCAGCAGGTAGGGAGCGATGGTCGGAATCACCCCGAGACGCAGTTTCCCGGCCGTCTCGCCCTTGAGCTCCGCCACAGCCTCCTTGATGGTGTTGTAGGCTTTGAGCGTCTCCCGGGCCTGTTCGAGCACCACCTCCCCCGCCTCGGTGGGGATCACGGGTTTCTTCGAACGGTCGAGCAACACCACGCCCAACTCCTCCTCCAGCGACTTGATCTGCATGCTCAGCGAGGGTTGCGTCACGAAACAATGCTCGGCAGCCTGCGAAAAACTGCCGCAGTTGGCCACGGCCAGCAAATATTCAAGTTGGATTATCGTCATAAAAGGCAACTATTTTCGAAAACGAAAATATAAAAAAAAACTATATTTACAAACTTTTTTAGGTCGCCCGCACGGATTTTCCTATCTTCGCTTGAAATTTGCTGTAAATAATTTCGTTTCGAATCCGAATATGGAAAAAATCATCCTTACGGGCGACCGCCCGACAGGCCGTCTCCACTTGGGCCATTTCGTGGGCTCCCTGCGCCGAAGAGTCGAATTGCAGAACTCCGGGCTCTACGACCGCATCTTCATTATGATCGCCGACGCGCAGGCTCTCACCGACAACGCCGACAACCCCGAAAAAGTGCGCCAGAATATTATTGAGGTGGCCCTCGACTACCTTTCGGTCGGCCTCGACCCCCGGAAATCGACCCTCTTCATCCAGTCGCAGGTCCCCGAACTGTGCGAGCTGGCCTTCTACTATATGAATCTGGTCACCGTACAGCGTCTGCAGCGCAACCCGACCGTCAAGGCCGAGATTCAGATGCGCGGCTTTGCCGAAGGCGCCGTCGAGGGCGACACCACCCAGCGGCAGGGTATCCCCGTCGGGTTCTTCACCTACCCCATCAGCCAGGCTTCGGACATCACGGCCTTCCGTGCCACGACCGTTCCCGTGGGTGAGGACCAGGAACCGATGATCGAACAGACGCGTGAGATCGTCCACAAGTTCAACTCCGTCTACGGCGAGACGCTTACCATGCCCGAGATCCTGCTGCCCGACAACGCCGCCTGCCTCCGCCTCCCGGGCACCGATGGAAAGGCCAAGATGTCGAAGTCGCTCGGCAACTGCATCTACCTTTCGGACACGGCCGAGGAGGTCAAGAAAAAGGTCATGGGCATGTATACCGACCCCGACCACCTGCGTGTGGAAGACCCCGGGAAGGTCGAGGGCAACACGGTCTTCACCTACCTCGACGCCTTCAGCCGCCCGGAGCACTTCGCCAAGTACCTGCCCGACTACGCCTCGCTCGACGAACTGAAGGCCCACTACCGCCGCGGCGGGCTGGGCGACGTGAAGGTCAAGCGGCTGCTCATCGCCATTCTCAACGAGACGCTCGACCCGATCCGCGAACGGCGCCGCTATTACGAGGGGCGCATCGGCGAGGTCTACGACATCCTCCACAAGGGGTCGCAGACGGCGCGCGCTGCCGCGGCCGAAACCCTTGCCGACGTGCGCCGCGCCATGAAGATCGACTACTTCGAAGACCAGGAGCTGATCGCCGCACAGGCCGCACACTACGCACACAACGACCAGTAACCGATTCCGAACGGCGCCTCCCGAGACGCCCCCACGACCATGCGACTGCGCACCGACCGCATCTATCCCGCCTTCCTCCGCCTGACGCGAAGGCTCTCGAACAGCCAGATCATGATGCTGCTGGCCGTGGTGGTCGGCGTGCTCGCCAGTCTGGGCACCTACCTGTTCGAGATGCTGCTCTACGCCATCAAGAGCGGACTCACGAACTGGTTCCCGGTCGACAGCGCCCACTTTCTCTTCCTGATCTACCCGGCCGTCGGCATCATCCTGGCGACGCTCTTCGTCAAGTACATCGTCCGCGACAACATCTCCGAGGGCGTGACGCGCGTCCTCTACGCCATGTCGCGCAAAAACTCCCGCATCGCCCGGCACAACTGCTGGACCTCGATCGTCGGGGGTGCCACGACCATCGGGTTCGGAGGTTCGGTAGGTCCCGAGGCCCCGATCGTGCTGACCGGCGCCGCCATCGGCTCGAACGTCGGGCGTGTCGCACGCCTCAACTACAAGAACACCACGCTGCTGCTCTGCTGCGGCGCCGGCGCGGCCCTGGCCGCCATCTTCAAGGCCCCGATCACCGGCGTGGTCTTCGTGCTCGAAATCCTCATGCTCGACATCACCGCCGGGTCGGTCATCCCGCTGCTCATCGCCTCGATCACCGCCACCACGATGGCCTTCATGCTGCGCGGCTTCGACCCCATTCTGGCCGTCACGCTCGCCCCCGAGGACGCCTTCGAATTGTGGCAGATTCCGCTGTTCATCCTTCTCGGCGTCTCCTGCGGACTGATGGCCTGGTACTTCACCTCGATGAACGCCCGCATCGGGCGCTTCTTCAAGGGCATGGACAAGCAGTACAAAAAGTGGATCTGGGGCGGCGCCATCCTCGGCATCCTGATCTTCGTCTTCCCGCCCCTCTACGGCGAGGGTTACGAGGGCATCACCACGCTCATGCACGGAAACGCCCAGGTGCTGTTCGACAACTCGCTCTTCTACCGGTTTCGTGAGATCGAATGGGTCGTCCTGCTGTTCGTCATCGCCACGATGTTCTTCAAGGTCATCGCCATGGCCTCGACCAACGCCGCCGGCGGCGTCGGCGGGACCTTCGCCCCGTCGCTCTTCGTCGGGGCCTTCACCGGAGCGTCGCTCGCCCTCGTCTGCAACATGCTCTTCCACTGGAACGTCTCGATCGTCTCGTTCACGCTCGTGGGCATGGCCGGCGTCATGTCGGGCGTCATGAAGGCCCCGCTGACCTCGATCTTCCTCATCGCCGAGCTCTC
>DXGO01000089.1 GCA_019113885.1 Candidatus Alistipes intestinipullorum
ATCGCGTCGTCGAAGTCCTGCGGAGCGTAGTCATAAAGGTCCTTCTCGGCGAACCCGCGCTCCTTCAGCTCCACGATCTTCCGCATCAGCGGGTGATCCAGGTGGAACTGCAAATCCTTGTTATCTGAAAAGAAATTAGCCATTACTTCGAGTTTTGCTTATAGTACTTGATCATTTTCGGGATAATCTCGTTCACGTCGCCCGTGATGGCGTAGTCGGCGATCTTGTTGATCGGAGCATCCGGGTCGGTGTTGATCGAGATGACCATCGACGACTGGTCCATGCCGGCCGTATGCTGGATCTGTCCCGAAATACCGCACGCGATGTAGAGCTTCGGACGTACAGTAACACCCGTCTGCCCCACCTGACGTGCGTGATCCGTGAACCCGGCGTCGACCGCAGCACGGCTCGCACCTACCTCGGCGCCCAGCACGTCGGCCAGGTCATGCACCAGTTTGAAGTTCTCCTTCGAGCCCATGCCGTAACCGCCGGCCACGATGATCGAGGCACCCTTGATGTCGATCTTGCGCTCCTCGATCTGGCGGTCGATAATCGTAACGGCCAGGTCGGCGTCCTTGACGAACTGCTTCCAGTCGATCGCCTTCACCTCGCCCTTGCCCGGCTGCGCGGCGTACTCCTTCCGCATCACACCCTCGCGCACCGTAGCCATCTGAGGACGGTGCTCCGGGTTGACGATCGTGGCGATGATGTTGCCGCCGAAGGCCGGGCGGATCTGGTACAAAAGGTTCTTGTACTCCGTGCCCGTCTTGGCATCCTTGTGGTCGCCGATCTCCAGCTGCGTGCAGTCGGCCGTCAGACCGCTGTGCAGCGCCGACGATACGCGCGGCGCAAAGTCGCGCCCAACGGGCGTCGCCCCGAACAGGGCGATCTGCGGCTTCTCCTGCTCGATCAGCCCGCAAAGCACCGACGTGTGCGGCAGCGTGCGGAACGGCTCGAAAATCGCGTCGTCGGCAACCCATACCGTGTCGGCACCGTATTTGGCCAGTTCGGTTTCAATGCCTGCCAGGTGGTGCCCCAGCGCTACGGCCTCGAGCTTCACCCCGAGCGTCGTAGCCAGTTCACGTCCCTTGGTCAACAGTTCGAGACTCACATCGGCGACCTTGCCGCCCTCCATCTCGATATATACGAATACGTTGTTCATCCTTCGTGCGCTTTAACCGAGCGTGTGGCTCGCAATGAGTTCGACCATCAGTGAATTGATATCCTCGTCCGACGACGTGAGCCGTTTCGCCTCCTTGGCGGCGAAGACCACGTTCTCGATCTTCTTGACCTTCGTCGGCGAGCCCAACAGGCCCAGCTGCGCAGGGTCGGGATTGACATCAGCGGCAGCCCACTCCACGATCTGAAGGTAGGGTTTCGACTGCGCACGCTGTGCGGCCGCCGTATCGGGGGCCGCGGCGATCTCCGAACCCGCCAGGGCGTATTTGTACTTCATCACCCGCTTGGCGTTGCGCGGGCGGCACTCGGCGGCCGACGCATTGACCGTCACCACGGCCGGAATCGGGCACTCGACCGTCTCGACACCCCGCTCCAGGCGGCGCTTGATGATGAGTGACCGCTCCTTGATCTCGACGATCTCCTCGGCGTACGTCACCTGAGGAAGGCCCAGTTTCTCGGCGACCTGCGGGCCGACCTGCGCCGTGTCGCCGTCGATAGCCTGACGGCCGGCTATGATCAGGTCGGGGGCAATCTTGCGCAGCGCGCACGAAAGCGCATAGGAGGTGGCCAGCGTGTCCGATCCGGCAAATTCACGCCCCGAAAGCAGGTAGCCCCCGTCGGCGCCGCGGAACATCGCGTCGCGGATAATGTCGGCAGCTCGCTGCGGACCCATCGTGAGGATATGCACCGTCGAGCCCTCGACGCGGTCCTTGATCCGCAGGGCGGCCTCCAGGGCATTGAGGTCCTCCGGGTTGAAGATGGCCGGAAGCGCCGCGCGGTTGACCGTCCCTTCGGGCGTCATCGCATCCTTGCCCACATTACGGGTGTCGGGCACCTGTTTGGCCAATACGACAATTTTAAGTGGTTGTTTCATATAAGGTAATATTACAGTAGTGTCTTCTTTTCCGATTGCCCCGGGATTACTCGCGCACGATCGTCTCGCCCCGGTCGGGACCGACGGAGATGATCTTCACGGGAACCCCCGTCTCGCGCTCGATGAACTCCACGTAACGCTTGAACGCCTCGGGGAAATCCTCGTAGCGCGTCACCTTCCGCAGGTCGCACTTCCAACCCTCGAACTCCGTGTAGACGGGTTTCAGGTCGTCGGTGATCGTGTAGGGGAACTCCGTCGTGTGGCGGCCGCCGATCTCGTAGGAGGTGGCCACCTTGATCGTCTCGAAGTCGTTCATCACGTCGGACTTCATCATGATGAGCTGCGTGACGCCGTTGATCATGATCGAGTACTTCAGCGCCACGAGGTCCAGCCATCCGCAACGGCGCCGACGTCCCGTGACGGCTCCGAACTCATGTCCGAGGTCGCAGAGTTTCTCGCCGGTCTCGTCGAAGAGCTCCGTCGGGAACGGGCCGCTGCCCACGCGCGTGCAATAGGCCTTGAAGATGCCGTAAACCTCGCCGATACGGTTCGGCGCCACGCCCAGGCCTGTGCAGACACCTGCGCAGACCGTATTCGACGACGTGACGAACGGGTACGACCCGAAATCGACGTCGAGCAGCGTGCCCTGAGCCCCTTCGGCCAGGATCGACTTCCCGTCGCGCAGGCACGAGTTGACGAAATATTCGCTGTCGATGATCCGGAAACGGCGGAGGTACTCCACGGCCTCGAACCACTGCTTCTCCAGCTCCGTGATGTCGTATTCATAGCCCAGGCCCTGCAGAATGCGTTCGTGGCGCGCCTTGGCCGCCGCGTAAATCTTCTCGAAATCGGGACTCAGCAGGTCACCCACGCGCATGCCGTTGCGGCTCACCTTGTCGGTGTAGGTCGGGCCGATGCCCTTGCCCGTGGTGCCGATCTTCGCGCTTCCCTTCGCCGCCTCGTATGCGGCGTCGAGCATGCGGTGGGTAGGAAGGATCAGGTGCGCCTTCTTCGAAATGCAAAGCTGTTTGGTCAGGTCGTGCCCGCTGCGGGCAAGTTCTTCGGCCTCGGCGCGGAACAGAATGGCGTCGAGCACCACGCCATTGCCGATGATGTTGGTCTTCCCGCCCTGAAAAATCCCCGACGGGATCGAACGGAGCACATATTTTTCACCGCCGAACTCCAGCGTGTGACCGGCGTTGGGGCCGCCCTGGAAGCGAGCCACCACCTCGTAGTGAGGGGTCAGCACATCCACAACCTTTCCCTTGCCCTCGTCGCCCCATTGCAGGCCGAGGATAACATCCACTTTCTTCATGTATGTGATTTTTTAGTCCTTATCCGCAAAAAGAGGTTTTTTGCATCCAAAGGTACGAAATTATCTCTGAAATGCCCAACCTCCCGGGCCGACTTTTCAACAAATTATAAAAAAACTCCGACCGATCGGTCGGAGTTTTCCTTGTCCGAGGTGTGAGCCCGCCCCTGTCAGCGCCCGTCCGCAGGCTCACCGCGCTACAAGTGTCGTAAGGCCATCGAACAGAATCTTCTGGCCCGATGAACCGTAGTAAACCGTCGCAAGGTCGGGATTGTCGCGCACATCGGCCTGAAGGGTCACTGCGCACCGCGACAGATCGAGCGTCCGCAACAGGTTGCCGCGGCAATCGAGCCACGCAAGCGAACCGTTCGACACCAGGTCGAGCTGCGGCAGGGCGTTGTCCCGGCAGTCCAGGTGCGTCAGGGCCCGCAGGTCGGAGAGTTCGAGCGTCGTAAGGCGGTTGTCGTGGCAATCCAGCCGTTCGAGGAGCGGCTGCCTCTGCAGGTCGAGCTCCGTGAGCGCATTGCCGCTGCAGTCCAGTTCGCGGAGGTTGACGAACTCCCGCAAATCGACGAGCGACGCAATGCCGCACGCCGCGCAGTCGAGCGTGACGACTCGCTGCGCCTCGTAGCGCGACAAGTGCCCGTCACCGTCCAGATCGTAGTGCTCGAGGCACAACGCTTCGAGGCGTTTGTCGGAAAATGTCAGTTGAATGGATTTGTTCGCTTCGTCGCGGTCATCGTCGACCAGACCGCAGGCTGCGCCGCACAGGACGATCAGCCCCATCAGCCCCCCAAGAAAACCGCGCGCCAACGGCCGGTCAGACATCGAGATCGTCATCCGTATTGTCTACCGTATCGACCGTGTCATCGTCGCCCTGCAATTCGTCGGCACCCTTGATATCGTCGTCGTAATAGTCCTTGTCGTCGTCGTCCGATGCGTTGTCGTCGATCTTGACGTCGATCTTTATCATATAGGCGATTTCGTCGGTGTCGAACGGAACAGCGTAAAAGAAATCGCCGTTGGGTTTGTCGACACGGATCATCGCATCGGTGAATCCCAGCGGATATTTCTCTCGTACAGCATCTTGCAGCTCCGAGGAAAGGTTATGGAAACTCGTTACGATATGTTTTTTCACGATAGTCTGTTTAGCCATAAAATAACTGTTCTTCGAATTTTTTTGCAATTATACGCAAAATTTGAATATCGCATCGCGTCTGCATTTTTTTTTTGCATTTTTTTTGATTTTCCCCGTTCTTACAGACAAATTATGTAACTTTACGCACGTTATTTCCATAATATGGTACGCGAACGAATCGAAGAACTGCGCCGGCAGCTCGAACGGCACAACTATAAATACTACGTCGAAAACAATCCCGAAATCTCCGACTTCGAGTTCGACGCCTTGATGCGGGAGCTGCAGGACCTCGAACAGGCTCACCCCGAATTCGCAGACCCCAACTCCCCTTCGGTTCGCGTCGGCAGCGACCTCTCGGCCGACTTCGCCACCGTCCGCCACCGCTACCCCATGCTCTCACTCGGCAATACATATTCGCTCGACGAACTGCATGAATTCATCGCCCGCATCGAGCGCGAGGTCGGAACCACGGACTTCGTCTGCGAACTGAAATTCGACGGCACGGCCATATCGCTCACCTACGAGCACGGACGGCTCCTGCGCGCCGTGACGCGCGGCGACGGCATTGAGGGCGACGACGTGACGGCAAACGTCCGCACCGTGCGTTCGGTTCCGTTGCGGCTTCAGGGCGAAGGATGGCCCGATTACTTCGAAATCCGCGGCGAAATCCTCATGCCCTACGCCTCGTTCGACCGGCTCAACGCCGAACGCGAGGCCAATGGCGAGCAGCTCTTCGCCAATCCGCGGAATGCCGCCGCCGGGACCCTCAAACAGCAGGCCTCGGCCGTCGTGGCACGCCGTGGACTCGATTGTACGCTCTACCAGCTCGCCGGTGACAACCTCCCCTTCACCTCCCACTGGGAGAGCCTCCTCAAGGCTCGTGAATGGGGATTCAAGGTCTCGGAGCACATGCGCATCTGCCACAATGTCACCGAAATCGACGAATTTATCAACCACTGGGACGAGGCCCGGAGGCAGTTGCCCTTCCCGACCGACGGCGTGGTGATCAAGGTCAACGATTTTGCCGTGCGGCGGCAGTTGGGATTCACGGCCAAGGCCCCGAAATGGGCCGTGGCCTACAAATTCAAGGCCGAGCAGGCCCTGACGCGTCTCGAGAGCGTCTCGTTCCAGGTCGGACGCACCGGAGCCATCACCCCGGTGGCGAACCTCGAACCCGTGCTGCTGGCCGGCACCACCGTGCGGCGCGCCACGCTGCACAACGCCGAGCAGATGGCCCTGCTCGATATCCGACCCGGAGACATGGTATACGTCGAAAAGGGCGGAGAAATTATCCCGAAAATTACGGGTGTCGACCTCTCGCAACGTCCGGCCGACAGCCGCCCGTTCGAATACATCTCGGTGTGCCCCGAATGCGGCACCCCGCTGGTGCGCTACGAGGGCGAGGCCAAGCACTACTGCCCCAACCAAAGCGGATGCCGCCCCCAGATCATCGGGCGCATCATCCACTTCATCCGCCGCAAGGCCCTCGACATCGAGGGGCTCGGCGAAGAGACCGTCGAACTGCTCTACGACAATTCGCTGGTGCGCAACGTCGCCGACCTCTATGACCTCCGGGCCGAACAACTGGCTCCCCTGCCCCGCCTGGGAGAAAAGTCGGCTGACAACATCATCCGGTCGATCGAACGTTCGAAGCAGGTGCCGTTCCACCGTGTCCTCTTCGGGTTGGGCATCCGCTTCGTGGGCGAAACCACGGCCAAATACCTTGCCGAGCACTTCCGGTCGCTCGATGCCGTGATGCAAGCCTCGCGCGAAGAGCTGGTCGAGGCCGACGAGGTGGGAGAACGCATCGCCGATGCCATCGTCGAATACTTCGCCGACGGGACAAACCTCGAAATCATACGCCGGTTGCGCGCCGCCGGTTTGCAGTTCGAGGCCTCGGAGCGCCCGCGGGAGTCGGAGGCCCTGGCCGGCAAACGGATCGTCGTATCGGGGCGTTTCTCGCGCAGCCGCGACGAGATGAAGGAGCTCATCGAACGGCACGGAGGCAAGAATCTCGCCGCCGTATCGGGCAGCGTCGACTTCATCGTCGCAGGGGCGGAGATGGGGCCTGCGAAGCTCAGGAAGGCCGAGAAACTCGGAATCCGCATCCTCTCCGAGGAGGAGTTCATGGCGATGATCGAGGGACACGGGGAGGAAGGTTCCTCCGGGTCGGACTCGGGAACAGGGGCTCCGGAGCCCCCGGCCGGAACAGCCCCGGAAAAAGAAGGCCCGGAAGCATCGGTCGGGAGAACCGCGGAAGCCGGAGCGCCGGAAGCCCGTCAGGGCGAACTGTTCTGAACAAGACATAACATTAAAAAGAGAGAATACCATGTTGCAATCGAAACTTTCCGGCGTCGGAGCCGCCATGATCACACCCTTCACACGCGACGGCCGCGTGGATTACAAAGCGCTGGCCCGCATGATCGACTATGTGATCGAGGGCGGCGTAGACTACATCGTCGCCCTGGGAACCACGGCCGAAACCCCGACCCTCTACATGCCCGAACGGGCCGTGATCGCCATGTTCATCACCAACCAGATCGCCGGACGCGTGCCCCTGGTGATGGGGTGCGGCGGAAACTCCACCTCCGAGGTGCTCGACCAGCTGCGTGAATTCGACCTGCGCGGCGCCGACGCCATCCTGAGCGTCACGCCCTACTACAACAAGCCTTCGCAGGAGGGTCTCTACCAGCATTTCCGCACCGT
>DXGO01000090.1 GCA_019113885.1 Candidatus Alistipes intestinipullorum
GCTTCGAATGGCGTAGCTAACAGTGACCTGTGCCGGTCCGGCTTTGCCTTTGTCAATGGTATTCAGCTGTCAATATACTCATGGGAGATATTGTGATTTGGCCTCGAAATGTCTGCCTGGGAATGAGTCTCAGCGACCTGACAAAACGAAAAGGCCTTACATATCGCTGATATGTAAGGCCTTGGTCTTCTGCGTGCCTTCCATTCCTGCGCTTCCGGATGGAATCCCTTCGAAGGTTCGGCGGCTGGTGGAACCCCGTCTTTTAGGCGGACAGGGCGAGGCAAAAAAACGGTTCGCAACCAATGGAGGGTTGCGAACCGTTGTCATTTCGGCCGCTATCGGCCGGTTCCGGGCCGGTTACCAGTCCTTCAGACCGGCTCCGTAGGCTCCAGGCCCCCAAACAGGATCCATCGTTTCCTGGGTCATGAAACCAATACCGAACCATCCCGGAGTAGCTCCCATATCGCTTTCGTGCAACGGAATCATTCCCATATACGTCGGGATCGTTGTTTGAAAGTATTCCGCAAAGTTCTGTGTGCGGGCCACCAGCCCGAGATAGACTAACCCCGGACACTCGCCACGGTCATACAAGTCACACATCTGGTAGATGCCACTCGCACTCATATCGTTCCAGAATGCCATGAATTCCGGGGTGTCGACCGCATTGCCCGCCATCGGGATGAACCGGCTCTTGTCCAGACCAGCGATCGGCAGAACCGTGGATTCAGGATCATAAGGCGTGCAGAGTTCGTTCTCGATGCCCCACCACGCATAGTCGATGTAATCGCCCGCCTGCAACCCGTCGTGCGCCTCGTAAAGCGCTGAATTCTCGTCGGCATCGTAGCTCAGCAGGATCAACTTGTCGTCGCCCATTGCCTCGCGCAACGCCTTCAGGAACTTCGTATAGGAGGATTTATCTACCGCCGGGGCATCCTCGGCCGTGTAGTTCGCCCCCTGGTCGTTGAGCGCCACGCCGTCGAGGCCGTATTTCTCCACGAAATTCGCAATCTGCCATACCAGCGAAGCCCGCGTCTCCTCCGTCAGGTTGCAGAACCCGGCACGGGATTTCGGCGCAATCTCCACCGACACGCACATCTTGATCTGCTGCTTGCGCTGCGGATCGACATAGCGGCCCTGGTGGGTCAACACATACATCAGGTCGGGATCGGTCTGCAATACGACCCCCTGCGTGGCGTCGTGGGTGATGAAGAGCGGCCGAAGGCACTCCACCTCGAAAAGCGGATAGCAGGAGATCGTCGATTCGTCCTCCATGCCCCAGCCGCCCATATCCACATACAGCGACTCCTGATAACCGTAGTAGATGATGTAGGAAGGGTCGACCACGCGGCAGTCAGCAAAGGCAATGCCCATGAAGGGATTCCGTTTCTCGCTGATCGGTTTCCATTCACACTCCGCAAACCACGCATTGGTCATCGATGCCAGGTTTCCGGGCAGGAGCCCGATCCCGAGCTGCTGGTCGGAAACGAGCGGAAGGATGTCGCCCTGGATGTTCTCGACCTGCAAAGGCAGCATCCACGGATATATCATGCGCCGCTGATCGGTGCCGGGAAGCAGCGTCGGGTTGTAGACCACGTCGATCGAGAGCGGGGCCGATTCGGTCTGCCCCTTCGGGACGGTCAGCGTCATCGCCTCGGGCAGCGTGTAGTTCGTCTCGGGCAACAGCCGGTAGCGTTTGTAGCCGCCGAGGTTGCCGCGATTATCCTTCAATCCTTTGGCATCGTTGTAGGCATCGATATCCTCCTGCGTGCCTATGGCCAGGGTAACCGTCACATCCTCGTTGGCAGGGTAGTCGAGCCGGTAGACCACCGAAACGGTCTTGTCGCTGCTGATGGCAAAATTCTGAATCTCGGGGTTGTAGCAGCCTTTGGCATAGAGGGCCCCGACGGGTGTTCCTTCGGTCGGCAGGGGCATTTCGCCGCCTTCGCGCACAAACTCCTCGCCGTCGCAGCCGACAAGCAGCAGTGCCGCCGCGCCCAGCAGGCCGAAGCCTGCCGTGCGAAGCCGTATTCTCAATTCATTCTTAGGTTTCATAGTCATTGGTTTTTATTCTTCCTGGTTGAGCATCGGGATTTCGATGGCATTGTCCCACTTGAGCGTCCCCTCCTCGCGCTTGCCGTTCTCCATGCTGTTGGAGCCGGTGAGGCACACGGCGTCGTTGCCGTACTGCGAGTAGTCCTTGACGGTGTTGCCCGAGCCTTCGTTGAATTTCCAGTAGGCCCGCAACTCGGGTTTCGAGGCCGGGTCGGTGATTTCATACATGTCGCGGAAAATCTCCTCCTCGCTCCGTGCCACGGACCATATCCGCGCTTCGGAGACCAGGCCGTTCAACGGTCGGTAGGGGTTGTAGGAGTAGCCGATCAGGAAGCGGTAGGCCTTGTCCTCGACGCCGCCCTTCGAGACCTGTCCGATATCGAACGTCTCGGAGTCCCACGACAGGTGGTCGGAGTAGGCCAGCCGTCCGTTGACATAGATGCGGCCCATCTCCTCGGCCAAGTCCCACGTGAAGGCAATGTGGTACCACTCGCCCGGGTCGACCGTCAGCTCCGGGATCACGTTGGTGGCACCCCCGTCCGGGAAGTGGACGTCGCCCACCTGCAACTGGATCTGCTGGCGCGGATAACTCGAATCACCGATTCGCAGCAGGCAGTGCTGCTCGACACCCATCACCGAGGTGACGTTGATATTGCCTTGCCCTTGAAGGTAGGTCAGATACTCCGGGACGTTGACCAGGATCTCGTAGGTCATGGCCTTCAGTCCCATGATCGGGGCCTGGCCCGCCTGGGTCTCGAACGAGGGGACCCACATGTAGCAGTCGGTGAGGTTCGCCGCCGTGGTGATAGCCGAGGAGCGCTTCACCAGGTAGTAGAGCGTCTCCGACCCCCGGAGCAGGCCGAGGCCGTTCGAGGTCGAGGTGAGCGATACGGGCAGGAGGTACGTCTCGTTCTCCGTCAACCGGTCGAGCCCCTGGAAATGGATCGCAATCGGGTCGGATTCGACCTTCCCGGCCGGAATCACCACCGAGCGCTGCGTAAAGACGTAGTTAGCGGCATCCAGCAGCCCATAGGAGGTCCCGTGGCGGTGGTTGTAGGTCGCTACCGCCCCGTCGTCGATGCAGAACTCGACCTTGATCTCCTCCGACAGCGGGGAGACCATCTTTACGGTAAACTCCCGGTCGAGCGCCTCGACCGTGCGTTTGAACGTGACGGGGGCGTCCGGGGTGGTCTCCGCTGCCCCGATATAGACCGTATTGTCGACCGGCGTCGTGCCGTCGTCGTAGTCCTCGCTCTTGCAGCCCGTGGCGGCCGCCGAAACGGCAAGCAGCGCCAAAAGGATATGTTTCATGTTTTTCATGGTCGCGGTTTTTATTGATGTGCAGGGTTCAACAGGTCGATCGCCGCACGCAGGCGCGGGTAGTTGCCCGTCAGCGAGTAATAGTCCACGGAGACTCCGCCGATGGCCAGCCCGCCCAGCGAACGGGCCTGTACCGTCTCGAAGAGCTTGTCCGGAGCCGGTTGCGAGACACCGCTCTCGTCGGCAATCGTACCCGTCAGGGTGACGATCGGGAGAATGCGGCCCGGATCGATGCCGTAATAGCCCGTCAGGTAGTCCACCTGGCCCTCCACGCCGAAGATGTCGCTGAACGACGTGGCGTCGAGCAGGTAGAAGTCATACAGCCCGCGGTTCTCCGCAGCGATGAACGAGGCGTTGCCTTCGAAGACCAGCGTCTTGCCGGACAGCGCCCCCAGGCGCCGGGCAACCTCCGCTTCGATGGCTTTGGAGGCATCCGTAACGGCTCCTGAGAAGCGGATGACGACGCCGTCCATCCCTGCCGTGGAGACCACTGAGAGCGTCTTCTTGAGCAATGTCGTGGCAGTTGTCGGATCGGAACAGTCGGCTGTGGCCAGTACTTTCGTATAGCGTTTCTGAAGCTCCGGGACATCCTCCCGGTCGAAGCGCGACGCCGGATTGCGCAGGATCACGAAATCGAGCGAGTCGGGCAGCGAGCGGATGCAGTTTTTCTCCGATTCGAGCCGCTCGGGGGCATTGTCGAAATAGGCGCACGTCAGATAGTGGTCGCTCGTCTTGTAGGCACGGAGAACCGCCGCATAGGCAGCCCATTCGGCCGTATTCCACTCGTCGAGCGTCCGTATCCGCTGGTCGATGGGCTCGATGCCGGCATCGCAGGCCGCCAGGGCCAGCAGCGCCAAAATTCCTGTCAGTCGTATGAGTTTCATAGGTTCGTACGTTTTAATTCAAGGTTCGTTTGTCCCACCAGACACGGCTTCCGAAGGTGTCCGTGCCCTTCAGTTCGCCCGCCACGGCCGCCGTGACGTTGGCCCGGTTTTCGTTGTACTCCTCGGTGGGGTATTGCAGGCGGCGGGCCCCCCAGCGCGACGTAACCGTCCCGCCCGACTTGTTCCCCGTATCGGGGACCGGCATCAGGTGCGGGTAACCCGTGCGGCGGTACTCGCTCCACGCCTCGTTGCCCAACGGGAAGATCGCGATCCACTTCTGCGTGATGATCCGTTCGAGCGCCGTCGCCGCGTCGTCGGCGTCGTTCCACACCGGGGTGATCGTCGACTGGGCCGGAAAATCGTAGCCCGTACCCAGCGGGTCTACAAAGTCCGCCGGCTTGGCCTCGGTCGTCAGGTACTCATCGGCAGAGCCCGCGCCCCACTGTTCGAACGACAGGGCGACCCCCTGGCGGTACAGATTCCCCGCTTCGGCAACCGACCCCCAGCGGAGTTCCCACTCCGCCTTCAGGAAGGCAACCTCCGCCGCCGTGAGCCAGATGATCGGATCACTGTCGACGATGTCCGGGTGCGAAAGCTGCGTCGTGGCCGCATCCTTGTCCTCGGGCGTCGTGCCGATGCGCTGCCCCCGGTACCCGTCCTTCGTCACCGTAACAGACTCCTGGGTCTCGGGATCCGTGATCGTTTCGGTAATCTTCACCGAGGTGAACATCTTCCCGCGGCGCGGATCGGCATAGCCGTTCATGTAGCTGTCCAGGTCGGCCGAGATCGGGTGCTGCTTCCACTCGCTGAAGCAGATCGCCGTGCGGTTGACCGTCGGCTTGAACAGCGCATTGTCCGCATTTGCCGTGATGACCCCCGCCGCAATGGCCTCGGCAGCCTTCGTGCGGGCCATCTCCGCGTCGACCTCCGTCAGGCGCATCGCCATACGCAGTTTGAGCGAATTGGCGAAGAGGATCCACTTCTTCAGGTCGCCGCCATAGACCAGGTCGTATACCCCGAAGGCCTCGGTCGACAGCGTACGGTTCTCGTCCAGCACGGCAATCGCCGCGTCGAGTTCCGCGAACATCGTCGCGTAGACCTCCTCTTGTGTGTCGTAAGCCACGGCCAACGAGTTTTTCCGGTCCTCGATCACCTTCGAGTAGGGGATCGGACCGTACTGGTCCGTCAGCCGGTGCATGATCGCCACGCGCAGCAGCGAAGCCAGCGCCAACGGCACTTCGTCCTCCGTGGCGGCCAGGATGCCGCGGTAGGGTGCATAGGTATCGGTCATCAGCGTCACGAACGGGGCCTTGAGCCAGTCCGCCGTGGGGTTGAAGGTCGAAAATTTGCCCGTCCACGTCGGAATTGCCTCCGAATAGCCTCCATAGGCCATACCGGCCAGAATCTCCGTGAACTGGTACAGGTGTTCCTGCGAGGGGATCACCTCGTTCTGCAACTGAAGCAGTTTGGCGCCTACGTTGTAGTTGTCACGCTCCAGCTCGCTGTCGGTCGTCTCGTTCGGGTTGTGGTTGTACTCCTCGAAATTGCCCGTACAGGCCCCGGCCACCGTCACAAGGGCGGCTGCCACAAGCAGACGCAGCGTGTTTATTCCGTTTCTTGTCTTCATGGCGGTCAGAATTTAATGTTTACGTTGAAACCGATGTTCCGGGTCGAAGGCATTATGAAATAGTCCATCCCCGTATAAAAATTCTCGGTCGAAGCCACGCTCTCGGGATCGAACGGTGCCTTGCAGTACATCATCCAAAGGTTGCGTCCCACGAGCGACACCGTGATGTCGCATACCTTGAGCCACTTGCGCGGCAGCGTATAGCCCACCGACAGCTCCTGCAGACGCACGTTCGTCGCGTCGTAGGTATAATACTGCGGGATGCCGGCCCCGGCTCCGATCGTCGTGTACCACATCTCCGGGTCGACCATCGCCCGTCCGTTGACCAGCGCGCCGCCCGCATCGCGCGCCGCGGCCGAAGCCTCCGATACGCCATAGAGGTCCAGGTTGGCCTGTGTCGCCGAGTAAACCACGCCGCCGATGCGCGCCGCGATGAGGAACCCGAGGTTCACCCCCTTCCAGCGGAAGTCGTTCCGCCACGCCAGGTTCGCCTTCGGGAAGACCGAACCCAGCTTCATGTCCGGAAGGTTGTTCTCCACGTAGACGTTGCCCGCCTCGTCGATCTCGATCCGGCCCTTGTCATCGCGCCGCAGGTCGGAGTTCGAATAGATGTCGCCCATCGATCCGCCCTCTTTCAGCAGGAAACGCACCTGTCCGAGTTTGTTGATCTCCAGCCGGTCTTTCGAGATGACCTCGCCCGAAAGCGGGTTGTACCAGTCGCGCATCAACTCGCGGATCTCGTTGCGGTTGCTCGACACGGTGAAGTTCGAGTTCCACGTGAAGTCACGCCACGTATGCGAATAACCCAGGCTCGCCTCGATACCCGTATTGCGGACATGGCCCGTCTGCACGTACATGTCGGCATAGCCCGACGAGGCCGAAACCTGCGGATTGAACGTCTGGTTGTAGGTGTCGGCCAGGTACCACGAGAACGACAGGTCGAAACCGTTCAGGAAGCGCGCGTCGAACCCGAGTTCCCACGTCTTGGTACGCTCGGGGCGCAACTCGCCGATCGGGTAGTTGGTCTTGTCGTCCCACGTCTGGCCCGTATGGTCGTAGGGATGGGTGGCGTAGGTCAGCTCACGCGGGAAGGGCGTACCCACCGACGCCCACGACGCCCGTATCTTCAGATAGGGGAAGAGTTCCGGGAAGTCGAAGGTTGCGGACGGAAGCCACGAAAGGCCCGCCGACGGGTAGAAGAACGACGACTGCGGCGATCCGGCCAGTTGCGAAGCCCAGTCGTTGCGGCCCGTCACCGTGAGGAAGAGCTGCGACCTCCAGCCGAGTTCGAGCGAGGCGAACAACGACTGCGTCTGCTCGTGCCATCCCGAACGCATCACTTTGCGCTTCGTCGGGTCGATGGCCTCCGGGTGGAAGATGTTCGACGGATTCTGCAGCGGACCGTTCAGTTCGAGGCCCTGCAAACGTGTGTCGTTGAGCGAGGCGCCGACGTGTGCCGCCAGGGAGAAAAGCTCCCCGAAGGTCTTGTTGATGTTCAGCATCACGTCGCCGTAGGTCTGGCGCGATTTCTCGCTCAACTCCGTATAGTGCCCGTACTTGCTCCCTTCGAGCAGCGTGGAGTTGGTCGTGGCGTAGAGTTTCTGCGTGAACGACCGGTCGGTGTTGTCGATGCGGATGCGGCCCGAGACATCCAGCCAGTCGAAAATCGAATAGCTCGCCGAAGCCGACAGCAGGTAGCGGTGGCGGTTGTTCTCACGCGGATTGCGGTAGGCGATCCAGTAGGGATTCTGCATCTCCAGGTCCCCGGCGCCCTGCGGCCAGAACTGCGCGTAGATCTTCCGTGCCGGATCCCAGCGTTCGAACGTGCGGATCAGGTCGAAGTTATCGCCCCGCGGGAAGAGGTAGGCCGGAACCAGCGGGTTGGAATAGACGCCCTGGTTGGTCATGTTGCGGTCGTCCTGAATGATGTACGAGGCCGAGGCGTCGAGCGTCAACCGGTCATCGAGGAAATGCGACGTATTGCGGAACGTGAAGTTGTAACGGTTATACTCGTTGTTGGGGATCAGCCCGTCGGAATTGACCGCCGCAGCCGAGAAGTAGGTCTGGTTCCGCTCCGAACCGCCCGAAAGCGTGAACGAATTGGTGTAGACATGGCCCGTCTGCATAAAATCCTCGGGAGTATAGCCGTAACGGGCATTCTCCGAGAGATAGGGACCCCAACTGTGGATCTTCGATCCTGTGGTTTTTCCTTTGCGGCCCGTGCCGTAGCGGTTCTGGAACTCCGGAAGCCAGAAGGGTTGCAGAAACTCGATATTCGTCGAGACCGTGACCTTCAGCGTCCCGGCCTCGCCGCGTTTGGTGGTGATCAGCACCGCACCGTTGGCCGCCTCGGACCCGTAGAGGGCCGCGGCCGCAGCGCCCGTCATCACCGACATCGATGCAATGTCGTCGGGGTTCAGGTCGGCGATGGACTCCGTGGCACCCTTCGAATCGAACTCCATGCCGCCCTTCGACGAGTTGTTGAACATCGGGATGCCGTCGATCACATATAACGTATTCGACGACTGCATGATCGACTTCATACCGCGCATGACGACCTTCGAGACACCGCCCACGCCCGACGACGAGGCGTTGACCACGGCGCCGGCCACCTTGCCCGAAAGCGCATTGATGAAGTTGGCATCCTTGACCGTCGTCAGCTCCTCGGGGGCAACCTGTGCCACGGTATAGGCCAGGGCCTTCTCGGAGCGTTTGATACCCAGGGCCGTGACCACCACGCTCTCGATCTCCGAGGCGGATTCCTGCAGCGTGATCTCGAACCGTGTGCGGCTGCCGACCTGCAGCGTCTGGGATTCGCAGCCCAGGTAGCTGAACTCCAGTTGGGCCGTCTCAGGGTTTGGGACGGTCAGGGCGAAACGCCCCTCGGCATCGGTCGAAACCCCGTTCGTCGTCCCCGCAACCAAGACCGTCGCACCGATGATCGGACGATTCGAGGCGTCGCGCACCACGCCCGAAACCTCCGCCGAGGGGGCTTCCGGCCGTTTCGACAAGGTGATGGTTGTCGTCGATGCGATGATCGTATAGGCATAGGGTGTCGGGGCCAGCAGCCG
>DXGO01000091.1 GCA_019113885.1 Candidatus Alistipes intestinipullorum
TTCTTGCCCTTGGCGGCGGCGAAGATGGCGACGACGGTCTCTACTTCGGCAGGGGTGGTCACCTCGTCGAACGACATGCGCACGCGTCCCTCCGACGGGTAATAGAAGTTGATCCCCTCGTCGAGGGCCAGCGACTGCACGACGGCGGCCTCGGCCTCGACCTCGAGCGTGTCGAAGAACTCCTTCGACGTGAGTTTGTAATCCATCGCTTCGAGGGCGCGGGCGACGGTCAGGGCGGCCAAGTGGGCCGTCCGCGCGGCGCGCAGCAGCCCTTCGGGACCGTTGTAGACGCAGTAGAAACCTACCATCGAGGCCATGAGCGCCGAGGCGGTGCAGATGTTCGACGTGGCGCGTTCGCGCTTGATGTGCTGTTCGCGCATTTGCAGGGCCATGCGCAGGGCCTTGTTGCCGAGGCGGTCGACCGAGACGCCGATGATGCGTCCCGGCATGTTGCGCTTGTAGGCCTCGCGCGTGGCCATGTAGCCGGCGCTCGGGCCGCCGAAGCCCATCGGCGTGCCGAGGCGCTGCGTGGAGCCCACGGCAATGTCGGCGCCCCATTCGCCGGGGGCCTTGAGCAGGGCCAGCGAGAGGAGGTCGGCGACGGCCGTCACGAGGGCCCCCTTGGCGTGGGCCGCGGCGGTGAAGGCGGCGTAGTCGCGCACGGCACCGTCGGCGGCCGGGTACTGCACGATGGCGCCGAACTCGCGCCCGGTGAATTCGTACTCGTCGTATTCGTCGATAATCAGTTCAATGCCGAAGGGCTCGCTGCGCGTGAGCAGCACGTCGAGCGTCTGCGGGAAGAGGTTACGGTCGACGAAGAGCTGGTTGCGCCCCTCCTTGACCGCTTCGCGCGAGCGCAGGGCGAACATCATCAGCATGGCTTCGGCGGCGGCCGTTCCCTCGTCGAGCAGCGAGCAGTTGCCGATCTCCATGCCGGTGAGCGAGATCACCGCGGTCTGGAAGTTGAGCAGCGCCTCGAGGCGGCCCTGCGAGATCTCGGCCTGATAGGGGGTGTAGGAGGTGTACCAGGCGGGGTTCTCGAAGACGTTGCGGGCTACGGCGGCCGGCACGGCGCAGGGGTAGTACCCCATGCCGATGAACGACCGCAGCGTGCGGTTGCGGTCGGCCAGAGCGCGGATGTGCGCGGCGAATTCGTATTCGCTCATCCCTTCGGCGGGCAGGGCGAGGGGTTTCTTGAGCCGGATGGAGGCGGGAATGACCTGTGCGATCAGTTCGTCGACCGACCCGACGCCGATGGTGTCGAGCATGACCTTGAGCTCTTTTTCGTTGCTGACGCCGACGTGGCGTCCGGAAAACTTGTCGAACATGTTGGAATATTTAGGTTTTCGGTATTTCTCGGGGTGCCGTACCGCCCCTGCGAGCCGGTTTTCGGCGAACGCGGGGATCGGCGCATACAAAGGTAATCCAAACCCTCGGAGACGCAAAATTTTTGGTCCGTTTTTTCTGCCGGAGGTCGAAAACCGGCCTCCGGCTTCTTGTCGCCGGGCCAAAAGTCCTCTCCGCATCTTCAGCAGGCGTGCGGATTTGGCGAATCCACGGAATTTTTCGTATCTTTGCCCCGCAAGGTTCCTGTGCCGGGCTGCGCCCGGCCGGTGAAACGGGAATCCGGTGCGAATCCGGAACAGTACCTGCTGCTGTAAGTTCTCTTTCTCTTTGCATTGCACGGGGAAGGCGTCGTCTGCCGCACTCTTTGCCACTGGCTTCGGCCGGGAAGGCGCGGCCGTCGGAACGAGTCAGAAGACCGGCCTTGTCGTTTTTTGTTGATTTGCTCCTGCGGGTCTCAGGCGGAAATCATTACCGTGCGATCGTCGTTCGTCCATCGGTTTTCCGCCGCCTGTCGCCTTCGGGGCTCTCTCCGCTGTCCAGCCTGTCCGGCAGGCCAGCCGCTGCCATTGTCCGGTGGCGGATCGTCGGGGAGGATACGTGAACCGATACGCCATGAAGTATTTGCTCCCATATTGTGTGGCCGTTGCCGTTTTTGCTCTGCTGGCCGCCTGCAACCGCAACGAAGTGATCGTCTCGGACCCGGCTCCGGTCATCGAACTCGATGCCCAGAGCGGGGTCTACACGGTCAAGGTCGGACGTGAGGTGACCATCGCCCCGAAGGTGAGTCATGCCGATGGCGCGGTCTATTCGTGGCTCGTCGACGGCGTTGCGGCGGGTTCCGGACCGACGCTTTCGGCAACGTTCGACGAACTGGGTCAGTACTACGTGACCTTCCGGGTCGAGACCCCCGCCGGGTACGACGAAGAGGAATTGCGCATCGACGTTGTGGCGTTGGCCCCGCCCGTCATTTCGTTCGCCGCCCCGGCCGAGGGACTCGACCTGGCGGCCCATGTCGAGTACCTTTTCGAACCCGAGATTCTCCACGGCGAGGAGGCCGTGTTCGCCTGGACGCTCGATGGCGAGCCGGTGGGTACGGAGCCCTCCTATACGTTCCAATGTGCCGAACAGGGCACCTATCTCCTGCGCCTCGAGGCGACCAACGAGGACGGTACCGGCTCGGCCGAGGTGACCCTCCGCGTGCTGTCGCGCGCTCCGTTGATCGTGCTCTTCGACAAGCCGTGCCTGACGGCCGAAGCCGGGGTGCGGAGCGTTTCGCTCGGACGGGGACTTTGCCTCCGCCCGCGGGTCGAGAACGCCGTGGCGCCCGAATATGCCTGGTCGCTCGACGGCACGCCGATCGAGGGAGCCGGCGATCCCTTCTACAATTATGTACCTGCCGAACGCGGCACCCATACGCTGGCGGTCACGGTGTCAGACCCCGACGGCATCGAGGCCGGGGCGGTTACCCGCGCTGTCCGCACGACGGGACGGGTAAGCGTCTCGGCAAGCGTGGCGGTGACCTGCTACGGCGAGGAATCCTCCGTGCGGCGTGCGGCGACCTCCGCGAGCTCGCCGGCGTGCAACCGCGTCTACGAATACCTCCCGGCCCCCGGACAGTTCGTCAATGACCCTGCAAGCGGATTCTCGGGCTCCGAAAACGACATGGCGGCCGCCACGGCCTATGCCGAACGGCGGCTGGCGGCGGGGACCTACGTCTCGCTCGGCGGATTCGGCGGCTCGATCATCGTGGGCTTCGACCACAGCGTCGAGCGGAGCTCCGACCCTGCGGCCTACGACTTCGCCGTCGCGGGCAACCAGTTCCTGGACGGCTCCGAGCCCGGCATCGTGTGGGTGATGCAGGACACCAACGGCAACGGCCTGCCCGACGATACCTGGTACGAACTGCGCGGCAGCGAGTCCGACGCCTCCGGGACGCTGTACGACTACGCCGTGACCTATTACCGCTCGGCGTCGGGAATGGGCATCCCGTGGCGGGACAACCGCGGCGCGACGGGCAGCGTGGAGTACCTGCCCGAATTCCACGACCAGCCGTCGTACTATCCTTCGTGGGTGGAGGCCGACTCCTATACGCTGGTCGGGACGCGCCTGGCGCCCAATGGCTTCTATGATGCCCAGTCGGGTATCTGGCGCAACGAGGCCTATGCCTGGGGCTACGTCGACAACGCCGGCGAGGACTCCGCGTCGGGCGGCAACGAGGCGGCGGCGCGTGCCGACGTCTGCTTCCGCATCGCCAATGCCATGAATGCCGACGGATCGGATGCCGACCTGTCGTTCATCGATTTCATCCGGGTACAGACCGCCGTAAACGCCACGGCCGGCTGGATCGGCGAGAACTCTACCGAAGTGTTCGGATTTACCGACCTGCATCTGAGATAATTCCCATGCGAGCATTGAACCGACATATCCGAACGTTTTGCGCCGTGTTGCTGTGTGCGGCGGCCCCGGTCGGCTGCATGAAGTGGGATTACGGCACGACGGAGGAACTGCAGGCACCGACCTCGGGGCTCTTCATCACCAACGAGGGCAATTTCCAGTACGGCAACGCCACACTGTCGTTTTACGATCCCGCGACGCGCGAGGTCCAGAACGAGGTGTTCCGACGTGCCAACGGATTCAGGCTCGGCGACGTGGCCCAGTCGATGGTCATCCGCAACGGCATCGGATGGGTCGTGGTGAACAATTCGCATGTGATATTTGCCATCGACGTCGATACGTTCCAGGAGGTGGGACGCATCACGAACCTCACGTCGCCGCGTTATATCCACTTCCTCTCGGACGAAAAGGCCTATGTGACGCAGCTTTGGGACAACCGCATCTTTATTGTCAATCCCAAGCGGTACGAAATCACCGGCTACATCGAGTGCCCGGGCATGACGATGGAGTCGGGTTCCACGGAGCAGATGGTCCAGTGCGGGAAATATGTCTATGTCAATTGCTGGTCGTACCAGAACCGCTTGCTGAAGATCGACACCGAGACCGACCGTGTGGTCGGCGAACTTGAGGTCGGCATCCAGCCCACGTCGCTGGTCCTGGACCGCAACGGCCGGATCTGGACGATCACCGACGGAGGCTACGAGGGCAGCCCCTACGGTTACGAGGCGCCGGCACTCTGCTGCATCGACCCCGACACCTTCAGCGTGGTGCGGCGATTCACCTTCAGCCTGGGCGACGCTCCCTCCGAGGTGCAGATCAACGGCGCGGGCGACCGTCTGTACTGGATCAACCGCGACATCTGGAGCATGCCGGTCGATGACGAGCGCCTTCCGGTGCGCCCTTTCGTCGCGTACCGCGATACGAAATACTATGGGTTGACGGTCGATCCCGTGAGCGGCGAGGTCTACGTGGCCGATGCCATCGACTACCAACAGCAGGGGATCGTCTACCGTTATTCGACCGACGGAGAGTTGATCGACCAGTTCTATGTCGGGATCATTCCCGGAGCCTTTTGTTGGAAATGATGCCTCAGCCCATGAATAGACCCCTCCGATTCGCCGTCCGTTGTCGTTTGCTGAGCCTGCTGGCGGCGACGGCCTTCGCCCTGTCGCCTGCAGGGGCCTTCGTACATGCCGAAACGCCCGACGACGGTTCGACGGCGCGGACCATCGCGATCCGCGAGGTGCCCGTGTGGGGGCAGCGGCCGATGAAATCGATCGGTGTCGACCGCACGCGTTTCGATTCGGTGGTCCTCAAGCAGAACATCGCCCTGTCGGTGGCCGACGTGCTGACATTCAACTCCTCGCTCTTCGTCAAACAGTACGGCCGTGCGACCCTGTCGACCGTCTCGTTCCGAGGTACGGGCCCTTCGCACACGCAGGTCTCGTGGAACGGCATGCGCATCAACAACCCGATGCTCGGAATGACCGACTTCTCGATGATCCCCGCCTACTTCGTCGACGACGCTTCGCTGCTGCACGGCTCCTCGTCGGTCAACGAGACGGGCGGCGGTCTGGGCGGCCTGGTGCGGCTCTCGACCCGTCCGGCCGCAGCCGACGGGTTCGGACTGCAGTACGTGCAGGGTGTCGGCATGTTCCGCACCTTTGACGAGTTCCTGCGTCTGACATGGGGCAACGAGCACTGGCAGGTCTCGACGCGCGCCGTGCTCCAGTCTTCGGAGAACGATTTCAAATACCGCAACCGCGACAAGAAGGAGAATATCTACGACGACGAGATGAACATCATCGGGTCGTACTATCCCGTCGAACGCAACCGCAGCGGGGCGTTCCGCGACCTGCACGTGCTGCAGGAGGTCTATTACAATACGGGGCGCGGCGACCGTTTCGGGGCGAATGTGTGGTACGTGAACTCCGACCGCGAGCTGCCGATGCTCACCACCGACTATGCCGACGACACGCAGATGGAGAACCGCCAGCGCGAGCATACGTTGCGCAGCGTCCTCTCGTGGGACCACCTGCGCAGCGATTGGAAACTCGGTGCCCGGGCCGGTTACATCCATACCTGGATGGCCTACGACTACCGACGCGATCCGGGCAACGGCATCATGAAGGCGATGACCCGTTCGCGGAGCCGCATCGATACCTTCTACGGACAGGTAGAGGGCGAATACTCCCTCGGACGGCGGTGGCTCTTCACCGCCTCGGCGGCCGCCTACCAGCACTTGGTTACGAGCGCCGACAAGAACATCATCCTCCAGGAGGGCGACAAGGCGGTGGTAGGTTACGACCAGGGGCGTATCGAGCTGTCGGCCGCAGCTTCGGTCAAGTGGCGTCCCGTCGAGCGGATGGGGTTGTCGGCCGTGCTGCGCGGCGAGATGTACGGTTCCGACTGGGCACCCATTCCGGCCCTGTTCGCCGATTACCTCCTTTCGGAGCGCGGACAGGTTGTCGTACGCGCCTCCGTGTCGCGCAACTACCGCTTCCCGACGCTCAATGACCTCTACTTCCTGCCGGGCGGCAACCCCGACCTGCGCAGCGAACACGGTCTGGCCTATGAGGCGGGCCTGTCGTTCGCCGTGGGCCGCGAAGGGGGCTACTCCCTCTCGGGGTCGGCCTCGTGGTACGACCAGCATATCGACGACTGGATACTCTGGTTGCCCACGACCAAGGGATTCTTCTCCCCGATGAATGTCAAGAAGGTGCATGCCTACGGCGTAGAGACGCAGGCCAACCTCGACGTGGCCCTCTCCCGCGAGTGGTGCCTGGGCCTGAACGGCACCTTCTCGTGGTCGCCCTCGATCAACGTGGGCGAGAAGATGAGTCCGGCGGACCAGTCCGTGGGCAAGCAGCTGCCTTACGAGCCCGTATGGTCGGCCACCGCGTCAGGGCGCCTGTCGTGGCGCACGTGGGAACTGCTCTACCAATGGTGCTATTACAGCCAGCGCTATACGATGTCGAGCAACGACATCACCCTCACGGGATACCTGCCGCCCTATTTCATGAACAATGTCTCTCTCGAAAAACGTTTCGGGCTCAAGTGGTGCGACCTCTCGCTGAAGGCCGCCGTGAACAACCTCTTCGACGAGGAGTATCTTTCTGTCCTCTCGCGTCCGATGCCGGGCATCAACGCCGAGTTCTTCCTTTCGATTACCCCCAAATGGGGTGCAGGACGACGATAACAGCAAATCCCCGCGCATCGGCGCGGGGATCGCTGTTGCCACCGGGTAGATGGCGTTTCTGAAACCTGCAAACGGGGCATTACAGATGTTGCCCGTTAATGTCGGGCATTGTACGAATCCAGCGCATCGTAAAAGGCCTGGATGTTTTCCATGGGAATATTGGGCGGAACGTCGCACCCGGTAGATAGGATGAAGTTCTGGTAGCTGCCGGTCTCTTCCAGTAATTTCAAGGTTTGTGTGCGGACGTCGTCTGCATTGCCCATTTTCATGACCCCGACAGGGTCCAGGTTTCCCATCACCAACATGTCGGAGGGGCATTCGTCCAATGCCTTTATCATGTCGATCTGATTCCCGAAATGAAGGCATTTGGCCTCTGTCTTCAGCATCGCCTGCGTGCATTGCCCCGTATTTCCGCAGTTGTGCAGAACCACGGCAAAGGTCTCATCCTGAACGGCTTCCACTATCTTCTTGATGTATATTGAAGAATAGTTGGTACAGTCTTCATCGGACAACAGGCCCGCTGCGGGTTCTGCCATGACCACTCCAGCCACGCCGGTCGCCTTGATGGCGGATACATAACTCGTGAGGAAATCCGTACATTTGTCCAGGAGCAAGGTAACCGTCTGCGGCTCGGTGTATATGGCGATCATAATCTCCGTCATCCCCATCAGGCGCCCTGCCAAGGAGTAGGGCCCGATGCAGCCGGCGAAAAAGGGCTTTTCCAACGCCTTGGAAGCCAATGCACTTACTTTCAGGAATTCAGGGACCCGGGCTTTGTCCAGGCTGGGGACGCTCAGCCGGAGAACATCATCATAATTGTTCAGCAGGTGACCCTGAATGCTGGGAAGCTCATCGTCGTATACACAGAGTTGAGCGCCGAAAGCCTCTGCCTCGACCGTGAGGTCCATAATGGACGTACAGGCCATTGACTGGGGAAAGCGGTTGTTTAAGGCCTCGATGGCTTGATAATGTATATCTCCGTCACTGACGGCATCTACGACTTTCCGCCCCAACATCTCGATACCGGGATGCGTCATAATGGGCATCGCCTTTCGTTCGCGGGATGCCAGTATCTCTTTTATCCAAGATTCGACATTCATAACTGATTCGCTTTATTTCGGTTCTTGTAACAGTCTACCTTTCCGCACAGTTCGCACCCGTACTTTTGCTTCTTCACCCGGCTTCCCACCGCGATAATGCCGCTGACGGATTTGATCGGATACATCAGGGAGGAGTCGTTCAGGCGCACGCCGCACGGACTGGGCGGAAGCATGGAAAACAACAGTTGTTGTTGCGATACGTGCCAACCGCAGTATCCCGGGCTGTAAGGGAAGCTGACCCCGTAATTGTGCAGGGAAACCTCCTTTTCCACTTTCCCGCACAGATACCTTACGGAAGCCTCTGCAATGCCCGTCCCTATCGAGTCGAGCAGAAACTCCTTGTAGATATCTCCGGACTTTTTTATTTCATTCTGATAGCATTGGAATTCATTGCCTGCCGTTGCTACAAATATGACAAACTGATCTGCGTCCATAAGATACGGGGTTATGATGGCCCCCGTGTGCAACTCCGTATCTCCGGCCGTTACATGATTCTTCTTGGAATCGGAAAACTTCGCATCCCGGAAGGTATAATACATGCGTGGATGGCAAATCTCCTTCAAGGAATCTATCAACGAATCAATCGATGCAGAAGTACATGCGTCGGGCCTGTAGTTCTTCCCCATTGAAAGGTAGATATCCTCAAAATCCAATGACAATTCGGTCCAGGGTATCTCGGACTCAAATTCTCCGGCTATCATAGTGAGATTTTTTCTTAGTTCTTTCCCAGTAACTCTTTTGCCACGACCACAGCCGCATTGGCATTGCTCGTGTAGGCATCGGCGCCGATGGATTTTGCAAAGGCGTCATTCAAGGGAGCTCCGCCAACCATGATTTTTACGTCATCCCGGATGCCCGCTTTCTCTATGGCGGCGATGACCTCCTTCATGTAATTCATGGTGGTCGTTAACAGCGCGGACATACAGACGATGTTGGCGTGGTTGGCGCGAGCCGCCTCCACAAACTTCTCGCTGGACACGTCCACTCCCAGGTTGATGACTTCAAAGCCGCAACCCTCGAACATGGAAGCCACCAGATTCTTTCCTATGTCATGCAGGTCACCCTTCACGGTGCCAATAACAACCTTCCCGATATAGGTGTCTACATGTCCGGAAAGCAGCGGTTTTAAAATATCCAGTGCGCCGCGCATGGCTCTGGCGCTCATCAGCAGGTTGGGTACAAAGACCTTCCCGGCCTCAAAGCGGCGCCCGATCTCCTCCATGGCCTTAATCATGTACAGGTTGATAATGTCCTGTGGATCGACCTTGTCCTCTACGGCCTGCTTTGTTACCTCGACGGCTTTTTCCAGGCTGCCGGCCAAAATAGCCTCGTATAATTCATTATAGTCTTTCATATCCGTACTTGTTTTTATTTGCGTATTTCTTTCAGGGTATTCAATAAAGCGATTACGTTTTCAATCGGGACATTGGCCTGGATGTTGTGAACGGCGTTGAAGACAAATCCACCGTTGTGTCCCCAAATCTCGCATTGTTCGATGACGTGGCGACGGATCTCGTCCGGCGTGCCGAACGGCAATACCTTCTGCGTGTCAATTCCTCCTCCCCAGAAGGTCAGCGCGGAGCCGAATTCCTCCTTCAACCGGCGGGGGTCCATATCTTTTGCATTGATCTGAACCGGATTGATTATATCGAATCCCGCATCGATCAGGCATGGCAGAAGCGGAACAATGGCTCCACAGGAGTGTTTGAAGATTTTCCAGGTCGTATGCTGATGGATCCAGTCATTCATTTTCCGATAGTACGGCAACCAAAGTTCCCGGAATGTGTCGGCCGAACAGAATTGAGACTCCTGGGTTCCGAAATCCGTGCCGCAGGTCAGCACGATGTCCACCTTCTCTCCCAGGGTTTTCCAGAGTTTCTCATAGTTTGCAATGGCGATTTCGGTCTCTTTTTCAAAAACCTGGTGTAGATAGTCCTGTCTCATCGCTGTGGACAGGTACCATTCCACTACGCTGCGGATTCCTTTGGGCTGTTTCAACCCCATACCCGGGACAAAGGCGACATCGCCCAGCGCGGTTCCTCCGAAGCTGGCTACGACGGCACGTCCGGTGCTGTATGCACTGTCTACAGCCTTTTTGTAATACTCCAGGTCGGCATCCGTCAGCAAGGTATATTCCTCTACGTTGTCATTGGGGTCCAGGTTTGCCTCATCAATGGGCTGCTGTCTCTCAATGGCATCGAAGAAATACCCGCCTTCCGGGATTCTGGCACTGGGAGGATAGGAGGTGTCTCCTTCGGCATATACATATACGTTCCCGTCTGCGTTGGGCGTGAGGTCCATCTGCTCAGGGACCAGGACATGCTGTCCCCACGGGGTAACCTGCTCGTGCAGCCGGGTCGTGTCTAAGCTGAATATATCCTTCTCGCCGCCTATGCCGATACAGTCAATCCCGATGCATTCTGCCAACTCTTCGTCTATTTCGCCGAGCATCTGGAATGTGTCCACAATCTTGACGGGCTTGTATGCTAATCCGTAATGCTTCCTCAGTTCTTCTACAATCCGGCAATGCATGCCTGTCACTGCAGTAGAGCCAAAATCGACAGGAATCACGTCTGAACTTTGGTGGTTGATTGCCTGAAGGATTCTTTCTCTTGATTTATCCATGACAATTATAATTAAGGTTATTGTATTTAGTAGTATTGTCCTTTTTGTGACGGCAGATGCCGCGTTTCACGGCGGTCATGTGCGGGCAACTAATTTTTTCGGTTGAATCTATACCGCGTATTCCCCGATTTATTGTGCCG
>DXGO01000092.1 GCA_019113885.1 Candidatus Alistipes intestinipullorum
TTGGCGTTGGGCTTGTCGATCTTGTTGATGGCGAATACCATCGGAACACCGGCCGCCTGGGCGTGGTTGATTGCCTCGATCGTCTGGGGCATGACGTTGTCGTCGGCCGCCACGATGATGATCGCCACGTCCGTGATCTTCGCACCGCGGGCACGCATGGCCGTGAAGGCTTCGTGACCGGGCGTATCGAGGAAGGTGATCTTTTGTCCGTTGAGCTCCACGCTGTAGGCACCGATGTGCTGCGTGATACCGCCGGCCTCGCCTTCGATGACGTTCGTCTTGCGGATGTTGTCCAGCAGCGAGGTCTTACCGTGGTCGACGTGACCCATGACCGTTACGATCGGCGGACGCGGCACGAGTTCCTCTTCCTTGTCTTCGTGATCGTCGGCAATGGCCTCCTGAATCTCCACCGAGACGAACTCGATCTTGAATCCGAACTCCTCGGCGACGACGACCAGTGCTTCGGCATCGAGCCGCTGGTTGATCGACACCATCAGTCCGAGGTTCATGCAGGCCATGATGACCTCCGTGGGGGGAACATTCATCATGGTGGCCAATTCGCTCACCGTCACGAACTCCGTCACCTTGAGGATCGAACGTTCCTGTTCTTCGCGTTCGAACTCTTCGTTCATGCGCTCGGCAACGGCCTCGCGCTTGTCCTTGCGGTATTTGGCGCTCTTGCTCTTGGCACCCTTGGCCGTCAGGCGTGCCAGGGTGTCCTTTACCTGCTTCGAAACCTCCTCGTCGCTCACTTCAGGACGCAGGATGGGTTTCGGGGCCTTGTTCTTGTTTTTGTTACGGCGGCCTTCGCCGTTCTGTTTCGGTGCGTTCGGACCGGCGCCTCCCGGACGGTTGTTCTGTCCGCCCTGGCCGTTCGGCTTGCCACCGTTCTGCGAGATATTCTTCTGGGCCTTCGAAACGTCGACCTTCTCTTTCTGCAGGCGCTTGCGTTTGTGTTTGCCGCCGGGGACGAATCCCGAGACATCCATCGTACCCAGCACCTGCGGGCCCGTCAGGGTCGCCACCTCGGGGCGGAAAATGCTGTCCTTGACCGGTTCGGGTTGCGGTGCGCGCTCCTCGGCAGCGGGCTGGGCCGTCTCCGTTTGCGGCGTCTGGGCCGTCTGCGGCGTCGCTGCGGCCGGAGCCTCCGGACGTGCCGGTTGCGCTTCCTCGACAGCGGGGGCCGGGGCCTCTGCCGGCCGCTCCTCCTGAACCGGGGCCTCTGCTGCGGCCGGCCGCGGTGCTTCGGCCGCCTTGACCTGAGCGGGCTCTGCAGGGGCCGCCGCGGTTTTCTCGGGGGCCGGGGTTTCTGCCGGCTCGCTCTTCGGTGCCGGGGCTGGAGCCGCCTTGGGTTTGGGCGAGAGGTCGATCTTGCCGAGAATCTTCGGCTGCGGAATCTCGTCCTTCACGCTGATGACATTGCTTTTGATGACCACCTCTTTTTCCTCCTCGCGCTCCTGCCTTTTGGCTCCTTCGAGGGTGATGGTCGTCTGCTTCAGGGAGATTCTCTCACGGATCGAGTCGCGGGCGCTGGCGGCGCTGCGGTTTGCCCCGAACTCCTTCTCCAGAACGGCATAGGTCTCGGCGTCGACCAGCGTATTGGGCGACCCGTCGCTCTTGATGCCCTTCTTCTGCAGGAAATCCGTGATGGTGTTCAGTCCCACCTTGAACTCCTTGGCAACCTGAATGAGCCTTATTTTTCTTTCGTTCCCCATATATTGTTTTTGCTTTTTTTCTTGCGGTTCAGACTATTCGAATTCGGCTTTCAGAATCTCGACGATCTTCTGTGCCTGCTCCAACTCGAGGTCGGCTCGTGCGGCGATCTCCTCAACCGGGAGCTCCAGCACGCTCTTCGCGGTGTCGCATCCGGCGGCCTTCAGGGCGTCGATCACCCATCCGTCGATCTCGTCGGCGAACTCCGTGAGTGCGACATCCTCCTCCTCGACCTCGCGGTAGACGTCGATGTCGTATCCGGTGAGCATCTTCGAGAGGCGGATGTTCAGGCCGCCCTTGCCGATGGCCAGCGACACCTGGTCGGGCTTCAGGTAGACCGAGGCGGTCTTCTTCTCCTCGTCGATCGTGATCGACGAAATCTTGGCGGGGTTCAGCGCACGCTGGATCATCAGCTGCGGGTTGGCCGTGTAGTTCACCACGTCGATGTTCTCATTGCGCAGCTCCTTGACGATCGAGTAGATGCGCGATCCCTTCATGCCGACGCAGGCGCCGACCGGGTCGATGCGCTCGTCATAGGACTCCACGGCGACCTTCGCGCGCTCGCCCGGGATGCGGACGATCTTCTTGATGGTGATCAGGCCGTCGAAAATCTCCGGTACCTCCTGTTCGAACAGCCGCTCGAGGAACTGGCTGGCCGTACGCGAGAGGATGATGCGGGGCTGGTTGTTGTTCATCTCCACCGACTTGACGATCGCCTTGATCGTGTCGCCCTTGCGGTAGAAGTCGTTGGGAATCTGCTCGGCTTTCGGCAGGATGAGTTCGTTCTCCTCGTCGTCGAGGATCAGCACCTCCTTCTTCCAGACCTGGTAGACTTCGCCGGTGACGATCTCGCCGACCTTCTCCGAGTACTTCTCGTAGAGGTTGGCCTTCTCCAGGTCGAGGATGCGCGAGGCGAGGTTCTGGCGCAGCGACAGCACGGCGCGGCGCCCGAACGACGAGAGCTTGATCTCGTCGGCGTATTCGTCGCCGATCTCGTAGGTCGGGTCGATGGCCTTGACCTCCGAGACGGCGATCTGCATGTTGGGGTTCTCCACGGCGCCGTCCTCGACGACCGTACGGTTACGCCAGATTTCGAGGTCTCCCTTCTCGGGGTTGATGATGACGTCGAAATTCTCGTCCGTTTCGTACTGTTTCTGCAGGGCATGGCGGAAGACGTCCTCCAGCACGCCGATCATCGTCGACTTGTCGATGTTCTTCAGCTCTTTGAACTCGGCAAAGTTGCTGATTAGATTCAGGTTGTCCATTTTTGTCGTTTATCTTGTTTTTCAGTTTTTCATGCCTACTTGAAATCGAGCCATTCACGCGTCGACTTGATCTCCGCAAAGGGGTAGGTGCGCGTCACCTTGACCAGTTGCTTGCGTTTCTTGCCCTCGACGGCCTGTTTCTCCTCGTAGGAGAGGGTAATGCCGTCGTCATCGACGGCGTCGAGTTTGGCGAGGATCTTCACGCCGCTTGCGAGCAGCACCTCGACCGATCCGCCGACGAGCTTGCGGTACTGGCGCAGGGTCCGGAGTTCGGAGCCGATTCCTGCCGACATGACCGTGAGGGAGAAATCCTCCGCCTCGCGGTCGAATTCCGCCTCGATGGCGCGGCTCAACGCCACGCAGGCATCGATGGCGACCGACGTGTCGCTGTCGATCGTCAGCTCGATTTCATTGGACGGGGAGCAGGTGCAGCCGACCACGAACATGTCGGTTCCTTCGAGGTTGCGTGCTGCGACTTGCGTGATTTTGTCTATGTCGATCATAATGGTGGAAATTCGGTGGCGTATAACCATGAAATAAGGGGACTCCCGTCCCCTTACATCGTTCACTCGGTCTTTCGACACTGCAAAGATACGAAAAAAATCCGAACCGCCAAGCATCTTCCTCCATTTAATAGAGGAAAGGATGTGTTTTTTCGGCGTTTTTGTCGGCAGCTCCGCCCCGGAGCGCCCTTTATGCCTCGGCGCGCTTCGACTCGTAGGGCTTGATGATGCCCCGCTTCGACGTGCGGATAAACTCCACGAGCAGGTCGCGTTCGCGGCTCTGCGGCACGTTGCGCTCCACTTCGTCGCAGCCGTTCAGGTAGTTCAGGCCGCTCTGGAAGAGGATGCGGCAGGCTTCGTGGATCTCGGCGATGCGTTCCGTCGTAAATCCGCGGCGCGAGAGTCCCACCTTGTTGATGCCGGCGAAACGCAGCGACTCGTTGCGCACGATGACATAGGGCGGCAGGTCCTGGCTCAGCAGTGCGCCCCCCTGTACCATCGAATGCTCGCCGATGTGCACCCACTGGTGGATGGCGGCGTGGCCTCCGATAACCACCCAGTCGCCGACATGCACCTCTCCGGCCAGCGATACGCGGTTGGCGATGACGCAATAGTCCCCCACCACGCAGTCGTGGGCCACGTGCACGTAGGCCATCAGCAGGTTGTGCGACCCGACGCGGGTCGTTCCCGTCGAGGCGGTTCCGCGGCTGATGGTGACGTATTCGCGGATATCGTTGTCGTCGCCGATTTCGCAGGTGGTCTTTTCCCCGGCGAATTTCAGGTCCTGGGGCAGGCAGGAGATCGACGCGGCGGTGTGTATTCTGCAACGTTTGCCGATGCGCGCACCGTCGTGGATCACGGCCCCGGGGCCGATCCAGCAGTCGTCACCGATCGTGACGTCGCCGGCGATGTAGGCGAACGGTTCTACCGTAACGTTGGCCCCGATTTTGGCATCGGGGTGGACATAGGCGAGTTGACTGATCATTTCTTGTTCTTGTTTTTAACGACCTGGGCCATCATGACGGCTTCGCAGGCGAGGGTTTCGCCGACAAAGGCCTTGCCTTCGACGACGGCGACGCCGCGGCGGATGGGTTCGAGCAGGTGGATTTCGAATTGCAGCGTGTCGCCCGGGACGACCTTGCGTTTGAACTTCACGCCGTCGATTTTCATGAAATAGGTCGAGTAGTTCTCGGGGTCCTCCACCGAGTTGAGCACGAGGATGCCGCTGCACTGGGCCATCGCCTCGACGATCAGCACGCCCGGCATGACGGGTTCTTCGGGGAAGTGCCCTACGAAGAAGGGCTCGTTCATCGTGACGTTCTTGATGCCGGCCACGTCGGTCTCGTCGCAGTAGAAGATGCGGTCGACGAGCAGGAACGGCGGGCGGTGAGGCAGCATGCGACGGATGTCATTGATGTCGAACAGGGCCGGTTTGCGGCAGTCGTAGGTGAAGCGGGGCTTTTCGCCGGCCTTGCGGATGGCGTGCTTGAGCTGCTTCATGAACTCCGTGTTGGCGAAGTGGCCCGGGCGGGTGGCCCAGACGCGGCCCTTGATGCGCACGCCGAGCAGGGCGAAGTCGCCGAGCAGGTCGAGCAGTTTGTGGCGTGCCAGCTCGTTGCTGCATCGCAAGTCGGGGTTGCTCATGTACCCGGCCTTGATCTCGATGTCGGGCTTGTTGAAAATCTTCCTGAGGTGGGCGAGCTGCTCGTCGGGGATAGGATTTTCCACGACGACGATGGCGTTGTCCAGGTCGCCGCCCTTGATGAGGTTGCGCTGCAGCAGCGGTTCGAGTTCGTGCAGGAAGACGAACGTCCGGCAGGGCGAAATCTTGTTGGCGTAGTCGTCGCCGGGGTTGAAGGTGGCGTATTGGTTGCCGATGACCTTCGAGTTGTAGTCCACGTGCACCGAGACGGAGAATTCGTCGTCGGGGTAGAGGATGATCGCCACGCCCTTCTCGGGGATCGTGTAGACCATTTTTTCGGTCACGTGATAGAAGGTGCGCTCGGCCTCCTGGTCGACCAGTCCCGTCGCGGTGATCGCTTCGGCGTATTCGCGTGCCGAGCCGTCCATGATGGGGGTCTCGGGGGCATTGATGTCGATCAGGGCGTTGTCCACGCCGAGGGTCCAGAGCGCCGACATGATGTGTTCGATGGTTGAAACGCGGTGCCCTCCGGCTTCGATGGTCGTGCCGCGCGAGGTGTCGACGACGTTGTCGCACAGGGCGGGGATTATGGGTTGTCCCTCGATGTCGGTCCGGCGGAAGAGGATTCCGGTATTGGGCTCGGCGGGATTGACGGTCATGGTCACCTTGACGCCCGTATGCAAGCCTTTTCCGGAAAAGGAGATCGGGGCTTTGAGCGTTTGTTGTTTCGTAGACATATCAATGTTTCATATATTTCGCGCAAAGATATTAAATTTTCGCTAAAAAACGCTACTTTTGCTCAAAATTCTGAACGACGTCCATGACGGAAAACAGTTGTGACAAAGAACCTCGTCCGGTGCGGAAACCCCGCATCCGGCTGCCTTTCGAAAACCGGAAGGAGGATGCCGGAAGTTGGGCCTACGATCATCGTATCGGTCTGTGCGTGACATTGATAGCCTACCTTGTCCTGATGATCGTCTTCGTTTCGTCGAAGATCGTCGTCGGGCGGCGCGCCAGCCAGCAGGGGATGTACATCGACCTGCAGGAACTGGCCCAGCTGGAGCAGGAACGCGACCGTCTGGAGGAGGAGCTGCGGCGCAGCCGCCAGGAGGAGATCGACTGGCGGAGCATCCGCAACCGGACGTCGAACGAGAACGCCTCGGACGAGCGGTTGCGCGATGACCGCGGCACCAATACCTCCGCGCTGAACGATGCCGCCGCGCAGGCCGCCGCCCAGATGCAGGCCAACCGCGAAGCCTACGAACAAGGGCTGGCCGAGGAGCGTGCGATCCGCCAGCGCAAGGGCCGTGCCGACGGGGAGGAGCGCCGCGATGTCAAGGTCAAGGGGCGTGTGACGGTGTCGTT
>DXGO01000093.1 GCA_019113885.1 Candidatus Alistipes intestinipullorum
AGATCGCACGCCGCGCCGGACTGCTGCACGACATCGGCAAGGTGCCTGATGACGAACCCGAACTGCCGCACGCCATCATCGGCATGAAGCTCGCCGAGAAGTATAAGGAAAAAGCCGAGGTCTGCAACGCCATCGGCGCCCACCACGACGAGGTGGAGATGTCGTCGCTCATCGCCCCGATCATCCAGGCCTGCGACGCCATTTCGGGAGCTCGTCCCGGAGCGCGCCGTGAGGTGGTCGAGAGCTACATCAAGCGACTCAAGGAGATGGAGGACATTGCCCTGTCGTATCCCGGCGTCGTAAAGACCTACGCAATCCAGGCAGGTCGCGAACTGCGTGTGATCGTCGGAGCCGACAAACTCTCGGACCAGGAGTCGGAGAACCTCTCGCACGAAATCGCCAAGAAGATCCAGGACGAAATGACCTACCCCGGACAGGTGAAGATCACCGTCATCCGCGAGACCCGGGCCGTTTCGTATGCGAAATAACCGCCCAGGCGCGGCAAGAGCCTCGGGGAAAACAGGTCTTACCCCGCAAAATCCCTTCGGAACCCCCGGAGGGATTTTTTAACCCCCAGACGCAACATCCATGAATCCCGAACTGGAACAATACATCGAGCAGGAGATTCTCCCGCGTTACGAACACTTCGATGCCGGGCATCGCACGGATCATGTCCGTACGGTCATCGAGCAAAGCCTTGCCCTTGCGGACCGCTACGGACTCGATCCCGACATGGCCTATACCATCGCGGCCTACCACGACACGGGACTTGTCAACGGCCGTGAACGCCACCACCTCGACGCGGGAAGAATCCTGGCCGAAGACCCCGTACTGCGCCGCTGGTTCACGGAGGAGCAGATTACGACGATGCGTGAGGCCGTAGAGGACCACCGCGCCTCGTCGGACCACGCGCCCCGCACAATCTACGGACGCATCGTCGCCGAGGCCGACCGCGTGATCGACCCCGTAACGATTCTCCGACGCACCGTGCAGTACAGCCTGGCCAATTACCCCTCGCTCGACCGCGAGGGGCATTGGGCCCGTTGCATGGATCACCTCCGGAAGAAATACGCCGAGGGAGGCTACCTGCGCCTGTGGATCGCCGAATCGGAGAATGCCCGGCGGCTCGAGGAACTGCGGGCTCTCATCCGTGACACACAACGGATACGGCAACTCTTCGACGAGACGTTCGACACGGAGTCGGGAGCATAAAAAATCCGGCACCGAGGTCGGTGCCGGACGATTGATCGGAATCTGCCGGGAACTACTCCACCCCGTGCGGGAAATACTTCATGTACTGCACACGCTGGTAGAAATCGCCTTCGGACGATCCGTAGTCCATCCGCCCGCGGAACGACTCGAGGGAGTCGAAACCGTGGCGTGCCGCCCAGTCGTCGATGAAACGATTGATCTCGCCGAT
The DNA here is from genome assembly GCA_019113885.1 of Candidatus Alistipes intestinipullorum. Classification (GTDB taxonomy): domain Bacteria; phylum Bacteroidota; class Bacteroidia; order Bacteroidales; family Rikenellaceae; genus Alistipes; species Alistipes intestinipullorum. The sequence goes on from DXGO01000093.1 coordinate 1,421, forward strand.
CACCTCGTACCCATGGTAATGGATCGCCGAGCAGACCTGAACGGCCGAGGCGCCGCACAGCAGGGCCTTGACCGCCGCGGCACCGTCGTGCACACCCGTCGATACGGCCACGTCCAGTTGCGGCAGCACGTGCGAGCAAAGCGCCGTACTGCGCAGCACATGGCGCAGTTCGCCCGGCTGGCTGAAGGGGTCGGCCCCGACGAATGACATCTGCTCGATATCGATGTCGGGTTCGAAGAAACGGTTGTAGAGCACCACACCGCGAGCGCCGCGGGCCAGCAACGCATCTCCCACCGAAAGGACGTTCGTCAAGCGCATCGGCAGCTTTACCGAAACGGGAATCGACACCGCCGCGGCGACCTTGCGCACCACGTCGGCATAATGCTGTTCGATCTCCTGTGCCCCGGCACGACGGTCGGTCGGCAGCAGGAAGAGGTTCAGCTCCAGAGCCGCGGCCCCGGCCTCCTGCATCGAGGTGGCATAGTCGATCCACGCGTCGCTCGAACCGACGCAGTTGATGCTGCCGATCACGGGGACGCCCGTCGCTGCAGCGTCACGGGCCAATCCGAGCAACTCACCCTTGTAGGCGTCGCCGAGGTAGCGCTCGAGGTATTCGCCGGCATCGCCGTAACCCTCCATTTTGTCCATCGAGGCAGCCTGACGGTAAATCTGCTCCTCGAAGATCGACTTCAACACCACGGCGCCGGCACCGGCGGCCACACAACGTTCGATGTTCTGGCGCGTGGCGGTATAAGGGGAGCTCCCGACCACAACGGGACTCGAAAGCTCCAGTCCGAGATAGTTCGTTTTCATAAATATTCAGAGTTTCAAATTTTCGGATAACCGGTTGAGCCGTCCGGCAGGAATTATACGAAGGGGACCTTCACCACTTCGGCCCGGAGGGGCTTTTCGCGGATGATGACGGCAATCTCCGTACCGGGCTTCGCATAGGCACTCTGCACATAGCCCAGCGCCACGCCACACTTCAGGCAGGGCGACATCGTCCCCGAGGTAACATGCCCGATCTCCTCGCCCGCGGGCGACGCCAGCGTATAGCCGTGGCGCGGAATGCCGCGGTCGATCATCTTCAGTCCCACGAGCTTGCGTCCGACGCCCTCGGCCTTCTGACGCTCCAGCACCTCACGGTCGATGAACGACTTGCCCTCGGCAAACTTCGTGATCCATCCCAACCCGGCCTCGAGCGGCGAGGTCGTGTCGTCGATGTCGTTGCCATAGAGGCAGAAGCCCTTCTCGAGGCGCAGCGTGTCGCGGGCCCCGAGACCGATGTTCTTCAGCCCGTACTCGGCACCGGCCTCCCAAAGAGCTTTCCACAGGCGGTCGGCATCCTCGTTGGCCACATAAATCTCGCAACCGCCCGACCCGGTGTAACCCGTGATCGAGAGGATGGCGTCGCACCCGGCAACCTTCATCTTGCGGAACGTGTAGTACTCCATCTGCTCTACGGGCTCCGCGCACATCTTCTGCACGATCTTCATGGCCAGGGGGCCCTGCACGGCCAGCTGGCAGATCTCGTCCGAGGCATTGTAGAGCTCCTTGCCCGACCCGGCCTCCATGCCGAACTCCTCACGGCCGACGGCGCAGATGTGCGTCCAGTCCTTGTCGACATTGGCCGCGTTGACACACAGCATATAGGTCTCGGCATCGATACGGTAGACCAGGATGTCGTCGACAATGCCTCCGCGACCGTTAGGCATGCAGGAGTACTGCACCTTGCCGTCGTAGAGCTTTGCCACGTCATTGGTCGTGATGCGCTGCAGCAGGGCCAGGGCCTTGGGCCCCTTGACCCATATTTCGCCCATGTGGCTCACGTCGAAGACCCCCGCGCCGTTGCGCACGGTCATATGCTCGTCGTTGATGCCCGTGAACTCGATGGGCATGTTGTACCCCGCGAACTCGGCCATCTTGGCGCCCGCGGCGATATGGTACTTGGTGAATGCGGTAGTTTTCATGGATGGTATGTTGGTATTTTCAGCTTCAGGCTTCCTCCCCTCCTTACTCGCGACGCCGGACTCCCAGGCGCGGACAGCGGTGGAACTCCTTCTCCCGGTCGAACAGGTAGCGGTAGGTGGTGTGTATCTTGTTGCGCGTGGCGCAGACGTAGGTCTCGATCATGCGGTTCATCACCGGGTTGAAGTCACCGATCCACGCCAGCTCCATCGATTTGTATTCGTTCTTGGTCATCTCGAGGAACTCGTAGTACTTGACCATGATGGCCGACTCGACGCCCTTGCCGTGGAACTCCGGGGCGATGCCGAAGATGATGCCGAAGATGCGGTCGCACGAGCGGCGGACCTTCAGGTCCCACATCAGGCGCAGTTTCTGCAGCAGGCCGAACTTGCCGTTGAACTTGCCGATCAGGCGATTCAGGTCGGGGACCGTGATGAAAAAGCCGATGGGCTCCTCGTTGAAATAGGCGAAGAAGATGATCCGCGGGTCGATGATCGGCTTCATCTCGTGCACCATCTCGAGGGCCTCCTCCTGCGTCATGGGTTTCACGCCCGAGAAGAGCGCCCAGGCCTTGTTGTAGATGACACGGAAATTCTCGGCCGCCTCCTCCAGGTTGTTCATGTCGATGTTCTCGACATGGTAGCCCGAGTCGAGGCGTGCCGCACGCGCGAAAATCTGCTTGTTCGCCTCCGAGGCGTTAACGCGCCAGATGTAGCTGTACTGGTTGAAGTAGTTGCGAAACCCGTAGTTCTCGAACAGTTCCTTGTAATAGGGCGGGTTGTAGGGATTCTTGTAGAGCGGCTGGAACTCGTATCCCTCGACGAGCAGCCCCCACCAGTCACGGCGCTGCCCGAAGTTCACCGGGCCGTCCATGGCCTCCATGCCGCGACTGGCAAGCCACATGCGCGAGGCGTCGAACAGCATGTTGGCGACCTGCTGGTCGTCGATCGACTCGAAGAAACCGCATCCCCCGGTCGGCTGCTCCTCGATAGCCGCCTTTTCGCGGTTATAGAAGGCCGCAATGCGCCCCTGAATCACACCGTTGCGGTCGCGCACGACCCAGCGGATCGCCTCACCGTCGGCGAAGAGTTCGTTCCTCGCAGGGTCGAAAACCGCCTCGATGTCGACATCCAACGGGCAGACCCAGTTTCGATTGTTCCTGTATATCTTCTTTTTAGGGAAATCCAGCCACTCACGCGCCATGGCCGGCGTAGTGACCTCCTGCAAAACGTATTTATCGCTGCTCATGCTTGAATTATTTTGGTTGCCAAACACAAAGGTAACTATTTTTTCCGTATTTTTGTTCGTGCACCAAAATTCCGCAATCTTTCCATGAACAGCAATTTCGAACAATATCTTCCCGACGAGTCGAAGATTCCCTACCGTTTCATGAAATACCGCATCCACAAGATTTTGCTCGTGTGTTGCAGCTACGACGGATACATTCTCGAGGAGGACGGACACATCGAATCGCAGATCAACCAGGAATATATCGACCTCAACATGTCGAACCCCCCGTCGCTTACGCGCGTCAGCTCCACGGCCGAGGCGCTCGACGCCCTGGCCTGCGACAACTCCTACGACTTCATCCTGACGATGTACAACGTCGGGGAGCCCGACGTCTTCGCCTTCGCCAAGATCGTCAAGCAACGCCACCCGAACATTCCCGTGGCGCTGCTCACCTCCTTTTCGAAGGACATCTACCGCCGCATCGAGGAACAGGACCACTCGGGACTCGACTACATCTTCTCATGGCACGGCAACACGGAGCTCATCATCGGTATCATCAAGCTCATCGAGGACAAGATGAACGCCGACGAGGACATCCTCGAAGGAGGTGTGCAGGCCATTCTCCTGGTCGAGGACTCCATCCGATTCTACTCGACCTACCTCCCGGAGCTCTACAAGCTGATCCTGCTGCAAAATACCGAGTTTCTCAAGGATGCCTTCAACGAACAGCAGCAGGTGCTGCGCAAACGCGCCCGGCCGAAGATCCTCCTGGCCCGCTGCTACGAAGAGGCGCTCAGGCTCTACGAACGTTACAAGAAGAACCTGCTCGGCGTTATCTCCGACGTAGGCTTCGTCCTGCATCCCAACGACCACTCGGAGAAAGAGAAACACGATGCCGGCATCGACCTCTGCCGCCGCATCCGGGAGGACAACCCGCTGATGCCCGTACTGCTGCAGTCGTCGCAGACCGCCTTCGAGCAGCAGGCCCGGGCGTTGGGGGCGGGCTTCATCGCCAAGAACTCCAAGACGCTCCTGGCGCAGCTGCGCGACTACATCGCCAAGGAGTTCGCCTTCGGGGACTTCATCTTCAAGGACCCCGAAACGGGCGCCGAGACCGGCCGCGCCAAGGACCTCGCTCAGATGCAGCAGATGATCGCAACGATCCCCGACGACGCCTTCGAGTACCACACCTCGCAGAACCACCTCTCGAAATGGCTCTATTCACGCGGTCTTTTCCCGCTGGCCGCCTCGATCCGTCGCTACAACAAGAGCCACTTTTCGTCGGTCGAGGAGCACCGCCGCGTGCTGGTGAACCTGATCCGAGACTACCGTACGCTGCTCGGGCAGGGTGTCGTGGCGCGTTTCGACCCCGAGACCTACTCCGACGCCGTGGCCTTCGCCCGCATCGGCGAGGGGTCGCTCGGCGGAAAGGCCCGCGGCCTGGCCTTCATGAACTCGATGCTCATCAAACACCGCCAGTACGACAAACACCAGAACGTGCGGATCATGATCCCGCGCTCGGTGGTCATCGCCACGGGCTATTTCGACCAGTTCATCGCCCAGAACGGACTGCAGTTCCTCCTCACACAGGATCTCGCCGACGAGGAGATTCTCTCGGAGTTCG
>DXGO01000094.1 GCA_019113885.1 Candidatus Alistipes intestinipullorum
CGTGCGACGGGTTCGTTCATGAAGGTGAACCCCGGTATCTGCTCCTCGTACATCTTCTCGCGCAAACCGGGCGACAAGGTGACCATCTCGGGCCCCTACGGCGAGTTCTTCCTGCCGGACAACCTGCCCGACACGCAGGAGCTGATCTTCGTCGGCGGCGGTGCCGGTATGGCGCCGATGCGCAGCCACATCATGCACCTGTTCAAGACCGAGAAGACGAAGCGTCCGGTATCGTTCTGGTACGGTGCGCGTGCGCTGAAGGAGGCTCCCTACCTGCACGAGTTCCACGAGATCGAGAAGGATTTCCCGAACTTCAAGTTCAACCTGGCGCTGGACCGTCCCGACCCGGAGGCCGATGCGGCAGGCGTTCCCTACACCCCGGGCTTCGTGCACAACGTGCTCTACGAGAACTACCTGAAGCATCATCAGGCTCCCGAGGACTGCATCTACCTCATGTGCGGACCTCCGATGATGATCGCTTCGGTGGTGAAGATGCTCGACTCGCTCGGCGTACCGCCCGAGAACATTCTCTACGACAACTTCGGGTCGTAGCCTCATCCGCGACACCGAAACGCTGCAACGGGAGGGTTCGATACACTTCGAACCCTCCCGTTTTGTTTGCCGTTCCGTCCTTCGTCCGCATGCGGGGGGCTTCTCTTCCGCATTTTGTGTAACCAGACCGTTATTTTTCGGTAAATCGGGGCTTTTCGCAGCCTGGAATTGGCAAAATCTCCGAATAATTTCGTATATTTACTTCGATACGTTCGCACCTAATCTAAATATCGCCTATATGAACACACCTGCAATTTTCTGGATCGTTCCCGCGGCATCGATCGTCGCCCTGCTCTTCGCCTGGGCTTTCTACCGGTTGATGAAGCGTGAGGACGAGGGTACGGAGCGCATGCGTGAAATCGCCGCACACGTACGCAAGGGCGCCATGGCCTACCTGCGCCAACAGTACAAGGTCGTGGCGATCGTATTCGTCATTCTGGCTCTCTTTTTTGCCTACCTGGCCTACGGCGCCGGGGTGCAGAACCCATGGGTACCCTTCGCCTTCCTGACGGGAGGATTTTTCTCGGGACTGGCCGGATACTTCGGCATGAAGACCGCGACCTACGCCTCGGCACGCACGGCCAATGCCGCCCGTCAGTCGCTTGACCGCGGCCTGAAGGTCGCATTCCGCAGCGGTGCCGTGATGGGGCTCGTGGTCGTCGGTCTCGGGCTGCTCGATATTTCGTTCTGGTACCTGGTGCTCGACCACTTCACCGATGTCACAGGACCGCAAAAGCTCGTCGTCATCACCACCACGATGCTGACCTTCGGCATGGGCGCCTCGACGCAGGCACTCTTCGCGCGTGTCGGCGGCGGCATTTATACGAAGGCTGCCGATGTGGGGGCTGACCTGGTGGGCAAGGTCGAGGCCGGAATCCCGGAGGATGACCCGCGTAACCCGGCGACCATCGCCGACAACGTGGGCGACAATGTGGGCGATGTGGCCGGCATGGGCGCCGACCTTTATGAAAGTTACTGCGGTTCGGTGCTCGCGACGGCCGCCCTCGGAGCCGCCGCTTTCGCTACGGCAGAGAGCGGAGCCACGCAACTTAAGGCCGTGCTGGCCCCGATGCTGATTGCGGCCGTGGGAATCCTGCTCTCGATCATCGGTATCTTCCTCGTGCGTACGAAGGAGGGGGCGACGATGCGCGAGTTGCTCCGCTCGCTGGGCCGGGGCGTCAACGTCAGTTCGTTGCTGATTGCCATCGCGACCTTCGGCATCCTCTACTGGCTGGGCATCGAGAACTGGCTCGGACTGTCGTTCTCAGTCATCACGGGCCTCGTGGCGGGCATCATCATCGGTCAGGCCACGGAGTACTATACGTCTCACTCCTACAAACCCACGCGCAAGATCGCCGAGAGTTCCCAGACGGGCCCCGCCACGGTAATCATCGCCGGTATGGGGTCGGGCATGATCTCGACGGCGATTCCGGTCGTAACGATCGGTGCGGCGATCATCCTGGCCTACCTCTGCGCCATCGGATTCGACGTTGAAAACATGCTGGCCCCGCAGAACATGTCGCTGGGCCTCTACGGAATCGGCATTGCCTCCGTGGGCATGCTCTCGACGCTGGGCATTACGCTGGCGACCGACGCCTACGGCCCGATTGCCGATAATGCGGGCGGCAATGCCGAGATGAGCGGCCTGGGCCCCGAGGTGCGCAAACGTACCGATGCCCTCGACGCCCTGGGCAACACGACGGCCGCCACGGGCAAGGGCTTTGCCATCGGTTCGGCTGCCCTGACGGCGCTGGCGCTGCTCGCATCGTACATTGAGGAGATTCGTATCGGGTTGATCCACAACGGAGTGACGATGCTCGACCTGCCCAACGGCTCGGTCTTCGTGCAGGACGCCTCGATCCTCGACTTCATGGAGTATTACCACATCTCGCTGATGAATCCCACGGTGCTGATCGGTGTGTTCATCGGGGCGATGATGTCGTTCCTCTTCTGCGGCCTGACGATGAACGCCGTGGGCCGCGCCGCCGAGAGCATGGTGCAGGAGGTGCGGCGTCAGTTCCGCGAGATCAAGGGCATCCTCACGGGTGAGGGTACGCCCGACTATGCGCGCTGCGTGGCCATCTCGACGCGCGGGGCACAACGCGAGATGTTGTTCCCGAGCCTGCTGGCCATCATCGTCCCGGTAGCCGTCGGGTTGATCTTCGGGGTGGCCGGTGTGATGGGACTCCTGGTCGGTGGCCTCGGATCGGGATTTGTTCTGGCTGTTTTCATGGCCAATGCCGGCGGATCGTGGGACAACGCCAAGAAGATGGTCGAGGAAGGTAACTTCGGCGGCAAAGGCTCCGACTGTCACCATGCCACGGTCGTGGGCGACACGGTGGGCGACCCCTTCAAGGATACTTCGGGCCCGTCGCTCAACATTC